>JAICJK010000048.1 GCA_025928415.1 Solirubrobacteraceae bacterium
CACCGTGCGGTCGCGGGGGAGCGTGTCCGACTGCGAGGCCAGCCGCTCGAGCTCGATGTGGCGGGTGCCGGCGATGTGGCCGGCCTCGCGCTCGTAGCCCTCGCGGACGTCGACGACGAGCGCGCTGCCGTCCTCGAGCGCCTGCGCCGTCTCGTCCGTGCTGATCTCGAGCTGGGGGTCGGCGGGGAACGCGGGGGGCATGCAGGACATCCTGGCAAACGCCGCGCACGCGCCTACGGGCGCAGGCCGCGGCGCCGGATCGGGTCGCCGGACGTGACGTCCTGGGCCACGATCCGGTGGGCCTGCTCAGCCCACTCGCACAGCAGCCGGCGCGTGTCGCGCGGGTCGATGATGTGCTCGATCGAGAAGCGCTCCGCCGTCCGGAACGGCGAGGTGACGGCGCGCAGGCGCCCCTCGATCTCCGCGTGCAGCGCCGCGCGGGCGGGCGGGCCCGAGGCTGCCTCGGCGGCCTCCAGCTCGCGGCGGTAGGCGGCCTCCAGGCCACCCGCGATCGGGAGCGAGCCCCAGTTGCCGCTCGGCCACGCGTAGCGCAGGTTCAGCCGAGCCCCGTCGCCGTGGCCGGCGCCCGCGATGCCGTAGCACTTGCGTACGAGGATCGAGCACCACGGCGTCTCGGCCTGGCGGACCGCAGCGAGCGCGCGGGCGCCGCTGCGCATCGTCCCGGCGCGCTCGGAGGCGGTCCCGACGACGAAGCCCGGCTGGTCGACGAGGTTGACGACCGGCAGGCGGAACTGGTCGCAGAGGTCGGTGAAGCGCGCGAGCTTCTCGGCGGCCGCCGCGGTCAGCCCGCCGCCGTAGTGCTCCGGGTCGGAGGCCAGCACCCCCGCCGGGCGGCCGTCGAGGCGGGCCAGCGCGGTGATCAGCGGGCGCCCGAACCGCCGCCCGAGCTCGAACACGCTCCCGCGGTCGAAGACCAGCTCGACGACGCGGCGCATCTTGTAGGTCTTGCGGTCGTCGCGCGGGACGATGCCCAGCAGCTCGTCCTCGCGCCGGTCGGCGGGGTCGGTGCACGCCGTCACCGGCGGCGCCTCCCAGACGCTCCCGGGCAGGTAGGAGAGGAAGCGCTTGAGCTGGGCCAGCGCGTCCTGTTCGTCGGCGGCCTCGTTGTCCACCGCGCCCGCGCGGGTCTGCGCGCGGGCGCCGCCGAGCTGCTCCTTGTCCGGCGTCTCGCCCATCGCCCAGGCCACGACGGGCGGGCCGGCGACGAAGAGCTGCGCCGTGTCGCGGACGATCACGCTGAAGTGGCTGAGGACGACCCGCGCGGCGCCCAGGCCCGCGCACGGGCCGAGCGCGGCGGCGACGACGGGCACGCGGCTGAGGTTGTCGATCACCAGGTCGAAGCCGGGCAGCGGCGGGACGTAGGCGAAGCCCATCGTCTCCAGGGTCTTGACGCTGCCCCCGCCACCGGTGCCGTCGACGAGGCGCACGAGCGGCTGGCGCAGGTCGTGCGCGGCCCGCTCGGCCCACACCATCTTCTGCCAGATCGCCGCGTCGGCGGCGCCGCCGCGGACGGTGAAGTCGTCGCCCTCCACGACCACGCGGCGGCCGTCGACCGCGCCCTGGCCGACGACCATGTTCGCGGGCAGGAAGTCCTCGAGCGCGCCGTCCGGCCCGTAGCTCCCGACGCCGGCCAGGCCGCCCGTCTCGCGCCAGCTCCCGGCGTCGAGGAGCTGCTCGATGCGCTCGCGCACCGTCCCGCGGCCCGTCGCGTGCTGGCGCGCCACGCGCTCCTCGCCGCCCATCCGCTGGGCGAGCGCCGCACGGCGCTGCAGCTCCTCGAGCTCCGGCTCCCACGTCATGGCCCGGCAGCCTACGGCGAAGCCTGCGCCGCGGCCCGCCCGCCCCCGGTTGCCTCCGCGCGGATGCGTGGGTTAGCTTCGGCGGATGCGCCAGCGCTCGTCGATGCGACGTGCCCGCAGGACTCCGGGCCTGATCGGGGCGCTCGCCGCGCTCGCGGTGCTCTCGCTGTCACCGGCGCCCCCCGCGCTGGCCGCCCGCGGCCCGGCGACGCCGGCCGACGCCGCGGGGATCCACGTCGTGGCGGCCACCTGGCTCGACCAGCGCCTGCTCGACGTGACCGTGTCGACCGCCGCCCTGGCCCAGCCCGTCCACGTGCGGGTGCTCGTGCCGAGCACCTACGCGGCCGCGCCGAGGCGCCGGTACCCGTCGATCTACCTGCTGCACGGCTGCGCCGCCGGGCGCCCGTCCAACGGCCTGGAGTACCGCGAGTGGACCGACGCCGAGCACGCGGAGACCGTCACCGCGAACGCCCAGGCCATCGTCGTGATGCCCGAAGGGGGAGGCGGCGGCTTCTACACCGACTGGTTCAACGGCGGGCGCGGCGGCCCACCGCAGTGGGAGACCTTCCACGTCTCGCAGCTCGTCCCGTTCATCGACGCCAACTTCCGCACGATCGCCGACCGCGGCCAGCGGGCGATCGCGGGCCTGTCGATGGGCGGCTTCGGCTCGCTGAGCTACGCCAGCCGCCACCCCGACGTGTTCGGGGCCGCCGCGTCGTTCTCGGGCGCGGCCGACCTGACCAACCCGGTCGACGAGGCGGAGGGCCCCTCGACGGCCGTCGTCGATGCGTGCGCCGCGGCGGACGGCGGCGCCCCCGACTCGACCTTCGGGTCGCACGCCGCCGAGGAGCTCAACTGGTTCGCCCACGATCCCGCCCGCCAGGTGGAGAACCTGGGCAACACCGCGCTCTACCTCTACACGGGCAACGGCGCGCCCGGGCCGCTCGACCGGCCGGGAGCCGGCGTCGACCCGATCGAGGTGCTCGCCCACCTGTCGACCGTCGGCTTCCACGACCAGCTCGTCGCGGCCGGCATCCCGAGCTTCTTCGACGACTACGGGCCGGGGACGCACTCCGCGCCGTACTGGGAGCGCGACCTGACCGACGTGCTCCCGCGCTTCATGGCGCGCTTCGCGGCGGCGCCGCGACGCCCGGCGACGATCACCTTCAAGACCGCGCTGCCGGCCTACGACACCTGGGGCTGGCACGTGGAGGTGCGCCGCACCGCGGCGGAGCTCAGCGTGCTGAGCGACGCCGGCCGCGACGGCTTCACGCTGTCCGGCAGCGGCGCGGCGAAGGTGGTCACCGCGCGCCTGTTCCGGCCGCGGGGCTGCTACAGCGCCGTGGTCCGCAGCGGCGCCGGCCAGAGCACCGCGACGCTGACGGCCGCGCGCGACGGCCGCCTGCGCCTCGACGTCCCGCTCGGCCCGCCCAACCCGGATCAGGAGTTCACGGCCGCGGCCGCCGCGCACGGGACCAAGGTGTTCACCACCAGCGTGAGCATCCAGAGCGCGGGCAAGCGCGGGCGCGACCACGGGCGGCAGTGCCGGCCGCACCGGCGCCACCACCACGATCGCCGCTGACCGGCGGCGCTAAGGCACGTACGGGTCCCGTGGCGGGCCGTAGCGATCGCGCGCCTGCACGATCAGGAACAGCGAGATCAACAGGCCGGCGATGCCGACGATCATCAGGATGACGCCGACCGTGGCGAGATCGACTCCCGAGACCGACGCGGTGACGGCGAACTTGAGGATCGCGCCCACGGCGATGAGGAGGATCGAGGTTCCGATGCCCATGCGGCCTGGTGTACCCGCGCGGCTACGCTTCGGAGCATGGACGGCACGCTGACGGGGGTGTACGAGATCCCGGAGGGCCTGCGGGACTTCCGCGACACGATCCGGCAGATCGCGCAGGAGCGCATCCGGCCCCGCGCGGCGGACATCGACCGGTCGGGCGAGTACCCGTGGGACGTCCGGCGCCTGCTGGCCGAGCAGGACGTCCTGGGCCTGCCGTTCTCCGAGGAGCACGGCGGGACGGGCACCGGCACCCTGATGCTGCAGATGGCCGTCGAGGAGATCGCCAAGGAGTGCGCGTCGAGCGCGCTGATCCTGATGGTGCAGGAGCTGGGGTCGCTGCCGATCGCGCTGTACGGCACCGCCGAGCAGAAGCAGGCCTGGCTGCCGCGGCTGGCCAGCGGCGAGATCTCGCCCGCGTTCGCCCTCAGCGAGCCGGAGGCGGGCTCCGACCCGGCGTCGATGCGCACCACCGCCGTCCGCGACGGCGACGAGTGGGTCATCAACGGCGCGAAGAACTGGATCACGAACGCGACGGTCGCCGACTACTACGTCGTGTTCGCCAAGACCGACCGCGAGCACAACCGCATCTCGGCCTTCATCGTCGAGGCCGACCGCCCCGGCTTCGACCCCGGCAAGCTCGAGCACAAGCTGGGGATCAAGGGCTCGCCGACCGGCGCCCCCGTGCTCACCGACGTGCGCGTGCCGCACGCGAACCTGATCGGGGAGGAGGGCCGCGGGCTGTCGGTCGCGCTGGGGACCCTCGAGCGCACCCGCCTGGGCGCCGCCGCGCAGGCGGTCGGGATCGCGCAGGGCGCGACCGACTACGCCAACCAGTACGCCAAGGAGCGCATCGCCTTCGGCAAGCCGATCAACGCGCTGCAGGGCATCCAGTTCAAGCTCGCCGACATGGAGACGCGCACGGCGGCCGCCCGCGAGCTGCTCTACAAGGCGTGCGCGCTGGCCGACCGGCCGGAGCGCCCCGCCGACCTCGGCAAGTGGACGTCGATGGCCAAGCTGTTCGCCTCCGACACGGCGATGGCCGTGACGCTCGAGGCGATCCAGGTCCTCGGCGGCTACGGCTACGTCAACGAGTACCCCGTCGAGCGCATGATGCGCGACGCGAAGATCACGCAGATCTACGAGGGGACCAACGAGATCCAGCGGGTGGTCATCGCCCGGGCGATGGGACGCTGAGCGGTGCAGGGCTCCCGCCGCATCGCCGTCGCCGCCGTCGTCGCCCTGAGCCTGGGCCTGACGGCGATCGTCCTGCTGCAGGGCTTCAGCCCGTCGGGGCCGCTGCGGGCGCTGGAGACGATCGCCATCGCGATCGTCATCGCCGGCCTGCTCGGCGTCGGGATGATGGCGATCGGCCTGCGCCTGGCCGGGTGGACCGAGCCCGCCGACGAGGACGAGTTCGAGCGGGTGGTGCTGCGCGCCGAGCGGCTGGCCTCCACGGGGACCGTCGCCGAGCCCGACGAACACGAGTTCCTCGACCTCGACCCGTACGACGACCACGACTTCGAGTCGCTGGTCCGCGACGCGCTCGACGACCTGCCGGAGCTGCTGCTGCCGATCATCGCCAACCACAACGTGGCGGTGGTCATCTCCGACGGCGGCCGGCGCCGCGGCGCGTACGGGCTCTACCACGGCGACGGGGCCACCCGGGACGACGTCCCCGACCGGATCGTGATCTACCGCGACACCCTGCGGCGCGACTTCGGGCACGACCCCGAGCTGCTGCGCCGGCAGGTGACGATCACCGTGCGCCACGAGCTCGCCCACCACGTGGGCTTCGACGAGCTCGGCGTCAGCGAGCTCGGCCTCTGACCGGGCCCGGGCCCCGCCCGCCGGTAGCGTTGGCCTCGCGATGATGATCGTGATGACCCCGCAGGCCGACCAGGCCGCGATCGACGCGGTCCGGGCCAAGCTCGAGACGACCGGCGTGCACGTCGTCGTCATGCCCGGCGAGCTGACGACCGCGATCGGGGCGATCGGCGACCCGGAGGGCGTCGAGCGGCTGAACCTGGAGGGCATGGCGGGGGTGGACCGCGTCGTGCCGATCTCGCGGCCCTACAAGCTCGCGTCCTCCGAGCTCGGCCATCACGGGGCGACCGTGCTCGACATCGCCGGGCGCACGGTCGGCGGCGGCTCGACCTTCTGCCTGATCGCGGGCCCGTGCACGGTGGAGTCCGAGGAGCAGACGCTCGCCGTCGCCCACGCGGTCAAGGCGGGCGGCGCGTCGATGCTGCGCGGCGGTGCGTTCAAGCCGCGCACGTCGCCGTTCGCCTTCAAGGGGCTGGGCGTCGCCGCCCTGGAGATCCTCGCCGAGGCGCGCGCGCAGACGGGGTTGCCGGTGGTGACCGAGCTGCTGGACACCTCGCACGCCGAGGTGCTGGCCGCGCACGCCGACGTCGTCCAGATCGGCGCGCGCAACATGCAGAACTACGCGCTGCTGGAGGTCGCGGGCAAGCTCGGCAAGCCGGTCCTGCTCAAGCGCGGGCTGTCGTCGTCGCTCGAGGAGCTGCTGCAGGCCGCCGACTACGTCCTCAAGGAGGGCAACGAGGCCGTGATCCTCTGCGAGCGCGGCATCCGGACCTTCGAGACGGCGACCCGCTTCACGCTCGACCTCGGGGCGGTGCCGTGGCTGAAGCTGCACTCCCACCTGCCGGTCGTCGTCGATCCGTCCCATGCCGCGGGCGACCGCCGCCTGGTGGAGCCGCTCTCGCGCGCGGCGGCCGCCGTCGGGGCCGACGGGATCATCGTCGAGGTCCACCAGGACCCCGATGCGGCGTGGTGCGACGGCCCGCAGACGCTCGTGGCCGCGGGCTTCGCGGCCTACGCCGACGACGTCGCCGCGCACGCGCGCCTGCTCGGGCGCGAGCTGGCCTGACGCCGCGGCCTGACGCCGCCGCCCGCCGCCCGCCGTTCAGCGCAGCCCGCGGGCCAGCAGCACGCCGAAGGCGCCGCCGACCACGACGTCGGACGGGTAGTGGACGCCGAGGTAGGGGCGCGAGAGCGCCATCCCGCCGGCGAGGGCGAAGGGGACCGCGGGCCCGAGGGCGTCGCAGAGCACGGTGGCGGCGGCGAACGAGGTGGTGGCGTGTGCCGAGGGATGGCTGAGCGGCGAGCGCGTCGCCGCCAGCCCGGGCAGGTGGGCGAGCGCCGGGCGCCGGCGCCCGACCACGGCCTTGACCGTCGCGTTGAGGATCTCCCCGGCCACGACCGCGCGGCCGCAGCGCAGGTAGACGCCCCGGCGCCCGGGGTGGGCCAGCACGCCGAGGGCGCAGGCCGCCAGCCACAGCGCGCTGTGGTCGCCGCTGCCCGAGTAGCGGACGACCGCCCGCTCGACGCCCGGCAGGTGCCCGCGGGTGCGCAGCGCCACCAGCAGCGCGACGTCCGCCCGGCGCAGGGCGCAGCCCGCGCGCGCGAGCACGCCGCGGGAGGGCCCGCGCGCCGACGCCTGCCGGGACCGCTTCACGCCCCAAGCAACGGTGCGGGGCCCGCGGCACTGACGCCGGCCCGCCCTCCGCCGAATATCCCCCGCGTGCGGTGAGTGGCGGAAAAGCGCCGGGGTCCGCGCCCCGTTCCTTTGGCGTGCAACCGATCGACGAGCAGCGCAAGGACGCGCCCCGCGAGCGGATCGCGGTGTGCGTCGAAGCCGTCCCGATACGCGAGCGGGCGCTGGCCGTCCTGGCGGCGTCGACGTCCGCCCGGCCGGTCGTCGTGTCCGCCGACGCGGTCGCCGAGCGCCTGGGCCGCCGGCGCGACGCGGCGACGCTGGTCGACCTCCCGGTCCTCGACCTCCTGGTCGAGCACCCGGCGCTCGGCGCGGCGCCGGCGGGCTGGGCGGCGTCGGTCCTGCTGATCGTCGACGGCGCGCCGCACCGGCGGCTGCGGTCCGCGCTGCGGGCCGGCGTCGGCGCCCTGCTCGAGGCCGACCGGCTCGACTCCCTGCCCGCGGTGATCGACGTCCTGCGCGCCGGGCATCTGTGCGTCCCGGGCGTCCTGCGCCGGCCGCTGAGCCGGGCGGTCCTCTCCCAGCGCGAGCGCCAGACGCTCGCCCTGGCCTTCACCGGTCTCACCAACGCCGAGATCGGCGCGCGCCTGTTCGTGGCGCCCAGCACGGTGAAGACCCACCTCTCCGCCGCCTTCCAGAAGCTGGGGGTGCACTCGCGCAGCGAGGCGGCGGCGCTCCTGCACGACCCGGAGGAGGGGCTGATGGAGCTCGTCCTCGGCTCGCCGCTGACGCCGGCCGGGATCGGGCTCGCCGACGGCCCCCGCCGGATGCGCCACCGGACGGGCGCCACGGCGATGCGGGACCGCAGGGCCCCGGCCACCTCCTCAGCGATCGGAACGAGCTCATGGAGTCGATGACGCCGCGCCTGCCGGACACCGCCTACGAGGACGCGCCGGCCGCGCCGGCCGCCGGCGTCGGGCGCCTGCCGGCGCGCGTCCCGCTGCTCTCGGTCGTCGTGCCCACCCGCAACGAGGAGCGCAACGTCGTGCTGCTCGTCGCCGCGCTGGAGCGCGTGATGCCGCAGGTGACGATGGAGGTCATCTTCGTCGACGACAGCGACGACGCCACCCCGGACACGGTGGCCGCGGTCGCCCGCGTCTCGACGCGGACCGTGCGGCTGCTGCACCGGACCGGGCCGGAGCGGACCGGCGGCCTCGGCGGCGCCGTGGTGGAGGGCATCCGGCTGGCGCGCGGCCCGTGGGTCTGCGTCATGGACGGCGACCTGCAGCACCCGCCCGAGGTCGTGGAGCGCATGCTCGAGCGCGCCCAGGCCGGCGACGCGCAGATCGTCGTCGCCAGCCGCTTCTGCGACGACGGCCAGATCGGCTCGTTCGCCCGCGGCCGGCGGCTGCTGTCCAGCGCGTCCTCGGCGGCCGCGCACGTGCTCTTCCCGCGCCGCCTGCGCCACGTGACCGATCCCATGAGCGGGTTCTTCCTGGTCCGCCGCGACGCGCTCGACCTCTCCCGCCTGAAGCCGCAGGGCTTCAAGATCCTGCTGGAGATCCTCGTGCAGACCCCGGGCCTGCGGCGCGCCGAGGTGCCGTTCGTCTTCGGCGAGCGCCACCACGGCGAGAGCAAGGCCGGCGTGCGCGAGGGGCTGCGCTACCTGCGCCGCCTGTGGGGCCTGCGCTGCTCGCGCGTGGCCGGCCCGATGGGCCGGTTCGGGCTGGTGGGCGCCTCGGGGCTGGCGGTCAACACGCTGGCGCTCGCGCTGCTGGCCGGCGGCGCCGGGGTGCACTACCTGCTCGCCGCGGCGCTGGCCACGCAGGCGTCGACCGCGTGGAACTACGCCCTGACCGAGGGCTGGGTCTTCCGCGGGCGCGCCGGCCGCCACCGCCCGCTGCACCGCGCCGCGATCTTCTTCGCGATCAACAACGCCGCGCTGGCGGCGCGGGTGCCGGTGCTCTACGTCCTGACGACGGGCCTCGGGATCAACTACCTCGCTTCGAACCTCATGACGCTCGTGTTGCTGTTCGCCGTGCGCTTCGCGCTCGCCGACCGGTGGCTGTGGGCGGGACAGGAGCACGAGCCGACCATGACGGGCCGCTTCAACTACGACATCCACGGGCTCGTGACGGTCCGCTCCGACGCGCGGCTGCCCGAGCTCGAGCGGTTCCGCATCGACGGCCTGCTCGACCACCCGACCGTCCGGCTCGCCCTCGGCGCCGTCGGGGCGCCGGCGGCGGACCGCCGGCCGTCGCGGATCCGCTACCGCGAGTGGGGCCGGCTCGGCTTCGGCTGCGAGATCGAGGACCACGGCGACCGCGTCGACATCGTGGCCGCGCGCTGGCTGGCGCTCTCCCCGCACGTCCTCTACACCAACATCGTCGAGCCGACCCTGCGCTGGACGTTCGTCAAGCGCGGCTACGCGCTCGTGCACGGCGCGTGCATCGCCGCCGACGGCGACGCGTACCTGATCACCGCGCGGACCGACACCGGCAAGACGACCACGATCCTCAAGACGCTGGACCGCCACCCGCACGCGTTCCTGTCCGACGACCTCACGCTCGTCAGCCCCGACGGCAGGGTCCTGACCTACCCCAAGCCGCTGACGATCTCCAGCCACACCGTGGCGAGCGTCCGGACGCCGCTGCTGAGCCGGCGCGAGCGGCTGACGCTGCCGCTGCAGAGCCGCCTGCACAGCCGCAACGGCCGTCGCTTCGCGATGCTGATCGCGCGGACGCACCTGCCCGCGGCGACGATCAACGCGCTCGTCCAGGGGCTGATCCCGCCGCCCAAGTACCACGTCGACAGGCTGATCCCGGGCGTCGCCCTGGCCCCCGAGGCCGACCTCAGCGGCATGGTGATCATCCAGCGCGGCGGCCTGGGGGACGTCACCGCGGACCCCGACGAGGCGCTCGAGATCCTGCTCGAGAACTGCGAGGACGCCTACGGGTTCCCGCCCTACCCGGCGATCGAGCGGTTCCTGCACAGCCGCGACGGCCTCGGGCTGCGCGAGAAGGAGCGGGACATCATCCGCCGCGCGATGCACGGCCGGGCCACGACGATCATGCGCAGCGAGACGATGGACTGGCACGCGCGCCTGGCGCAGCTCATCGAGCGCGCCGCGCGCCCGGAGCGCGCGATGCCCGGCGAGGCGGTCGGCGCCCTGCTGGTCGCGGAGGTACCGGCGCGATGACCGGCCGCAACGCGGCGCG
>JAICJK010000175.1 GCA_025928415.1 Solirubrobacteraceae bacterium
GCCGGGCACGACGCCCGCCGGCGACAGCCCGGCCGGCGCGCGGGGCCCGGCGCCCGCAGCTCCGCGCGTGGCGCCGGGCGGGCGGCAGGAAGTCGGTCGCTTCGCGTGGGCGTTCAGCCACCTCGCCGGCCGCGTCGCGCGCACCACGCCGCCCAACCTCTTCCTGACGCTCGGCCGCCGCCCGAAGCTGTTCCGCGCCTGGCTGCGCTTCGCGGGACGGCTGATGCCGCGCGGCACGCTGCCGCGGCGCGAGAGCGAGCTCGTGATCCTGCGCGTCGCGCACCTGCGCGCGTGCGCGTACGAGTGGGAGCACCACGTGCGCATCGGCGCTCGCGCCGGGGTCGGCCCGGAGGACGTCGCGCGCGTGCAGGGGGGCCCCGCGGCGCCGGGGTGGAGCGCCCGCGAGCGCGCGCTCCTTAGCGCCGTCGACGAGCTGGACCGCGACGGCGACCTGACCGACGCGGCCTGGTCGGCCCTGCGCGAGCACTACGACGACGGCGAGTGCGTGGAGCTCTGCCTGCTCGCCGGGCACTACGCGATGCTCGCCACGACGATCATCGCGCTGCGCATCCAGCCCGACCGGCCGCGGCCGCGGTGAGCGCCGTGGCCGCTGACGCCGCGCCGCGCGAGCTCCCGCGCGGGCGCCACGGGCTCACGCGCGAGCAGGTCGCCGCCTCCCAGCGCCGGCGCCTGCTGGAGGCGATGGCCGAGGCGATGGTCGAGCGCGGCGGCTACGCCGCCACCCCGGTCGCCGAGGTCCTGCGGCGCGCCGGCGTCTCGCGCCAGACCTTCTACGAGCAGTTCGCCGCCAAGGAGGACTGCTTCATGGCGGCCTTCGACGCCGCCGCCGAGCTGCTGCTCGAGCGCATGGCCGCCGCGCAGTCCCCGGCCGCGCCGCGCGCCGAGCGCTTCGCCGCCGTGCTGGGCGCCTACCTCGACGCGCTCGCCGAGCACCCGGCCTTCGCGCGCCTGTTCCTCGTCGAGGTCCACGCCGCCGGCCCGGCGGCGCTGCGCCGCCGCCAGGTCGTCCAGCAGCGCTTCGCGGAGGAGATGGCCGCGCTGCTCGGCGCCGCGACGCAGCCCGACCGCTTCGCCTGCGAGGCGCTCGTCGCGGCGATCAGCGCGATGGTCACGGCGCGCCTGGGGACCGGGGACGTCGACGGCCTGCGCGCGCTGCACGCGCCGCTGGTGGGCCTGGTGCAGCGTGCCCTGGCCACGCCGGGCTGACCGCCCGGCCCGGCCGTCGCGGGGTCTGCGAGCATCGCCCGCATGCCCTCGCTGCCTCCCCCGCGCGCCATCGACGCCGGCCTCGCGCTGCGCCGCCTGCTCCTGCGCACGGCCGACGCGCTGCTGCCGCCCGCCGCCGCGCTGTGGGATCGCACCATGGGCGTCGAGCGCACGCAGGTCGCCGGCGCGCTGGCCGAGCTCGGCGTCGCGGACGCCCTCGGCGGCAACCGGCTGACCGCCGCCGAGCTGGCGCCGCGCGTGGGCGCCGATGCCGACACGCTGCACCGCGTGCTGCGCGCCGCCGCCGTCGACGGCCTCGTGCGCCTCGACCGCCGCGGGCGCTTCCGCCTGACCCGGATCGGGCGGACGCTGCGCACCGACGCCGAGGTCCCGCTGCGCGACTGGGCCCGGTACATGGCCCTGCCCTCCACGCAGGCGGCGTGGGGCGACCTGACCGCCAGCGTCCGCACCGGTGCGCCCGCGTTCGGCCGTGTGCACGGCACGTCGGTGTGGGACTGGTTCGCCGCCCACCCCGAGGAGGAGCGGCTGTTCGCCTCGGCGATGCGCTCCCTGACGCAGCTCGACGCGCCGGCGATCACGGCGGCGGAGCTGTGGCCGCAGGACGGGACGATCTGCGACGTCGCGGGCGGGGCGGGCACGCTGCTCGCGGCCGTGCTCGAGCCGCGGCCGCGGCTGCGCGGCGTGCTCGTGGAGGCCAAGGGCGTCCTGGCCGAGGCCGAGGCCCACCTCGCGCGCCGCGGGCTGCGCGACCGGGTCGAGCTCGTCGAGGGCAGCCTCTTCGGCGAGCTGCGCGCGGGCGCCGACGTCTACGTCCTGAAGAACATCCTCCACGACTGGGGCGACGCGGCGAGCGCGCGGATCCTCGGCTCCGTGCGCGCCGCGATGGCCCCCGGCGCCACGCTCGTCCTCGTCGAGCAGCTCCAGGACCGCAACCGCCCGCACCCGTTCGCCTCGCTCGCGGACCTGCAGATGCTCACCCAGTGCGACGACGGGCGCGAGCGCTCCGCCGCCGAGCTGCGCGCGCTGCTCACCGGCGCGGGGCTGCGTCCCGGGCGGGTCGAGCGCGCCGGCGTCAGCGCGCTGATCGAGGGCGTGGCGGCGTGACGATCCGCGACGCCACGCCGGCGGACTGGCCGGCGATCTGGCCGTTCCTGCACGAGATCGTCGCCGCCGGGGAGACCTACACGCTGGAGCGCGACCTCGACGAGCCGTCGGCCCGCGCGCTGTGGATGCTCGAGCCCCCGGGGCGCACCGTCGTCGCCGTCGACGACGGGGACGGGACGGTGCTCGGGAGCGCCAAGATGAACCCCAACCACCGGGGGCCCGCGGCGCACGTCGCGAGCGCGAGCTTCATGGTCGACCCGCGCCACGGCCGCCGCGGCGTCGGGCGCGCGCTGGGCGAGCACGTGCTCGGCTGGGCGCGCGACAGCGGCTACCGCGCGATGCAGTTCAACGCCGTCGTGGAGACCAACACGCGGGCCGTCGCGCTCTGGCGCTCGCTGGGCTTCGAGGTGATCGGCACGCTGCCGGAGGGCTTCGCCCATCCGACCGAGGGCTACGTCGGGCTGCACATCATGCATCGACGTCTCTGACGTTCGGGTTCAAAGGCTGCCCACCACGGCCGATCACCGTCGTGATGGAGCCGATTGCTGTCGACGCCACGGCCGAGGGCCGCCACATCTGCTGCACGATGACGACGACGATGCTGCGTCACGTCCAGGACGAGGCGGGCGACGCGGCCGTCGAGGAGCTGATCCGCAGGGCGGGCTCGTCGCGCACGCGCCGGTTCCTGGAGACCGAGGAGAACTGGATCTCGCTCGACGAGGCCGTCGCGCTGCTCGAGGCCCTGGTCGACGTCACCGGCGACCCCGACGCCGCGCGGCGCGTCGGCGCGCGCACCGTCCAGCAGCACGCCGGCACCGGGGTGTCGACCCTCCTGCGCTCGCTCGGCTCGCCCGAGGCCGTCCTGGGCGCGATCGCCGCCACGTCGAGCAAGCTCAGCACCGCGACCGAGATGGAGTCGCTGGAGAACGCGCCCGGCCGCTGCGTCGTGCGCGCCGCCGCCCGCCCCGGCTTCACGCGCCACCGCCTGCATTGCGAGTGGGCGACCGGCGTGCTCTCCACGCCGACGAACCTCTTCGGCCTCCCGCCGGCCGACGTCGAGGAGATCACCTGCCAGGCCCGCGGCGACGCCGAGTGCCGCTACATCGTCACCTGGGACGCCGAGCAGGCCGCCGCCGGCGCCGACCCGCAGCAGCGCGTCACCGCGCTGGAAGCTCAGCTGATCGCCATGAAGGAGCGCCTGCGCGGCGTCTTCGCCACCGCCGGCGAACTGCTGAGCGCCGACGACCTCGACGTCGTCCTCGCCCGCATCGTCGAGCGCGCCGCCCAGACCGTGCGCGCCCCGCGCTACGTGCTCGCCGTCCGCGCCTTCGACGACGACGATCCCCGCATCTACAGCGACGGCGTCCCCCACGACGAGGCCGCGGCCATCGCGGCGGCCCTCGAGGCGGGCGACGACCTGCCCGGCTCCGCGCTGACCGCCGAGGTCGCGTCCTCGCGCCGCGCCTACGGCTGGCTGTGCGCGCTGTACCCGGAGGGCAACGAGTTCTTCGCCCAGGAGCAGGAGCTGTTCTCGCTCTACGCGACCCACGCCGCCGCCGTCCTCGACATGGCCACCGCGCTCGCCGACTCGGCCCGCCGCCACGAGCACGTCAGCGCGCTGCTGTCGCTCTCCCAGGACCTGGCCCGCGGCGGCAGCAGCCAGGAGGTCGCCGACGGCCTCGCCGCGGCCATGCCCGCGATCGTCGACTGCGACCGCACGAGCGTGTGGCTGTGGGACGACGCCGAGCAGTGCCTGCGGGCCGCGTCGACCTCGGGGATGTCCGCCACCGGCGCCGAGCTCCTGCGCGGCCGCCCGCTGCGCGCCAGCGACTCGGTCTCGGTCGCGACCATGCGCGAGGACCCGCGGCCGCTGTCCTTCACCAGCGGCCTGGTCGACGACGCCTTCCTGCAGGAGCTGCTGACCTCGCTGGGCGTCCTGACGCTCGTCGTCGTGCCGATCATCGCCCGCGACGAGTTCCTGGGCATCCTGACCGCGGCGGTGACCGACCGCTCGGAGCGCCTCGCGCTGACCAGCGGGCTGCTCGAGCGCCTCAACGGCATCGCCGCGCTCGCCGCCCCGGCGATCCAGAACGGCCGCCTGATCGACGACCTCCAGCACGCCGCCTCGCACGACCCGCTGACCGGCCTGTCCAACCGCGCGGGCTTCGGGCGCCGCATGTCCGACGTCCTCGACGAGGCGCGCCGCACCTCGCACGTCGGCCTGCTGTTCGTCGACCTCGACGGCTTCAAGCAGGTCAACGACGTCCACGGCCACGACATCGGCGACGCGCTGCTGCAGCAGGCCGCCCAGCGGCTGGGCGGCGTCGTGCGCGCCGAGGACACCGTCGCGCGCCTCGGCGGCGACGAGTTCGCCGTGATCCTCACGCACGTCTGCTCCTCCGACGAGGTCGCCGCCGCCGCGCGCCGCGTGCGGGCGGCCTTCGACGACCCGTTCACGATCGGCGACGTCACGACCACCGTCGGCGCGAGCGTCGGCGAGGCCGGCTGGCCGGCCGACGGCGAGGGCGTCGAGGCGCTGCTCAAGCACGCCGACGCGGCGATGTACCGCGAGAAGATGCGCACCCGCGCGGCGTAGCGCGAACCCGCGGGATCGGGTAGGCCTTGGCCATGCCCGCCCGCCGGAGCGCAGCGCCGCGCTTCGTCATCCAGCAGCACGACGCGACGACGCTGCACTACGACTTCCGCCTCGAGGTCGACGGCGCGCTGCGCTCGTGGGCGGTCCCGAAGGGGCCGTCGACCGACCCGCGGGTCAAGCGCCTGGCCGTCGAGGTGGAGGACCATGCGCTGGCCTACGCCGACTTCGAGGGCGTCATCGGGGAGGGCGGCCACGGCAGCGGCGCCGTGATCGTGTGGGACGCGGGCACCTACCGCAACCTCGACGACGAGCGCTCGATGGCCGAGGCGCTGGCCGCCGGGCACGCGAAGTTCTGGCTGGAGGGCAGCAAGCTCAGCGGCGGCTGGACGCTGCAGCGCACCCGCGGCGGCGCCAAGCCGCAGTGGCTGCTGATCAAGCGCCGCGACGAGCGGGCCGACGCGCGGCGCAACCCGCAGAGCACCCAGCCCGAGTCGGTCAAGAGCGGCCGCACGCTCGACGAGGTCGCGCGCGAGGCGGCGCGATGAGCTCGCCGCTGGACCTCCTGGACGACGGCGAGCGTGCCCTGGCGCCCGCCTCCCCCGCCCCGCGCCACGCGGCCGCGATGAAGGCCACGCTGACCGGCGAGCGCTTCAGCGACCCGGACTGGATCTTCGAGCGCAAGCTCGACGGCATCCGCTGCGTGGCGATCCGCGACGGCGGCGGCGTCCGGCTGCTGTCGCGCAACGACCTCTCGCTCGACGCCCGCTACCCCGAGCTCGTCGCGGCGCTGAACGCCGAGCGCCGCGAGCGCTTCGCCGTCGACGGCGAGGTCGTCGCCTTCGACGGCCCGCGCACCAGCTTCGCCCGCCTGGCGGCGCGCAACCACCACCGCGTCCCGGTCTTCTTCTACGTCTTCGACGTCCTCTGGCTCGACGGCCACGACGTGCGGGCGCTGCCCCTGCGCACGCGCAAGCGCCTGCTCCGCGCGGCGCTCGCCTTCCACGGCGGCGTGCGACTGACCCCGTACCGCAACGCGGCCGGCGAGGCGCTGTTCGAGGCCGCGTGCCGCAAGGGCTGGGA
>JAICJK010000313.1 GCA_025928415.1 Solirubrobacteraceae bacterium
CCGCGCCAGCCCGGCACGATCAGGACCTTGCCGCGCGTGCGGAAGATGTGCTCGGCCACCGTCGTCTCGACGCGCGTGTTCTCGAACACCGCCTCGGGATGGAAGACGGCCAGGAAGCGGCGGGCGACCATGTCGTAGACCTTGCGGTCGTCGTCGCCCATCTTCTCGAGCTTGTGCTCGGCGCGGGTGGGGATGATCGCGTGGTGGTCGGCGACCTTCGCGTCGTCGACGACGCGCCCGAGGGGCAGGAGATCGAGCCCGGTCACGTACGCCGCGGCCTTGGCGTACTCCTCGCGGCGCCCGACGAGCTGGGCGATCGGCTTGAGCTCGGCGACCATGTCGGTCGTGAGGAACCGCGAGCTCGTGCGCGGGTAGGTCAGCGCCTTGTGCTCCTCGTAGCAGCGCTGCGCCGCGGCCAGCGTCCGCCGCGCCGAGAAGCCGTAGCGCGTGTTGGCCTCGCGCTGCAGCGAGGTCAGGTCGTAGAGCATCGGCGCGCGCTCGGTGCGCTTGGCCTTCTCGAGCTTGGTGATCGTCCCGCGCTGCCCGCGGACGGCGTCGGCGATCGCCGCGGCCTCCTCGGCCGAGCCGATCCGCGGCTTGGCCCCGGCGTGGAAGCGGCCCTCGTAGCGGCGCGCGTCGTCGGTCGCGAACGTCGCGTCGACGAGCCAGTACCGCTCGGGGACGAAGGCGCGGATCTCCTCCTCGCGCCGCGTGAGGATCGCCAGCGTCGGCGTCTGGACGCGCCCCAGCGACACCGCGCCGTCGAACGACGAGCGCAGGCGGATCGTCGCCGCGCGGGTGGCGTTCATGCCCACGATCCAGTCGGCCTCCGAGCGCGAGCGGGCGGCCTCCTCGAGCTGGTGGAGCTCCCCGCCGTCGCGCAGGTTGGCCAGCGCATCGCGCATCGCGTCGTTGGTCATCGACGACAGCCACAGCCGCTTGACCGGCAGCTTGGCCTTCGCCTGCTCGTAGAGGTAGGCGAAGATCAGCTCGCCCTCGCGGCCGGCGTCGCAGGCGTTGACGACGACGTCGATGTCGTCGCGCCGCAGGAGCTGACGCACGACCGTCATCTGCTTCTGGGAGCGCTCGTCGCGGACCACCAGCTTGAAGCGGGAGGGGACGATCGGCAGGTCGGCCATCCGCCACTTCTTGAACTTCTCGTCGTACTCGTCGGGGTCCGCGAGCTGGACGAGGTGCCCGACCGCCCACGAGATCACGTGCTCGGGGCCCTCGAGGTAGCGCTCCGTCTTGTCGGCCGAGCCCGTCTTCTTCTCGAAGGGCCCGGGCAGCACGCGCGCCAGGTCGCGGCCGACGGAGGGCTTCTCCGCGATGACGAGGGTCTTCGACATGCGGCCGCAGGGTAGCGCCCGGCGCCGGCGGCCTCGGGCGGGCCCCCGGTCCGGCCGGGCCGGGCGCGCGGCTCAGGCGGCGCACGGGCCCGTCGAGACGGTCCCGGCCTGCGCCGCGGCGTCCTGCAGCACCTGGGCGACGACCGCGTCGGGCACGCCGTAGCCGGTGTGCTCGGCGTGAGAGCGCGACGTGGCGAAGACCGTGGCCAGCACGCGGCCCTGGCCGTCGACGAGCGGGCCGCCGGAGTTGCCCGGCCGCACCGTGGCCCGGAAGGTCGTGATCGACCGGGTCACGGGCCCGCGGCCGTAGGCGTCCTCGCTGAGCACGTCGCGGGTGCTGCCCAGGCGAGCGCCGCGGACGTCGTAGGGCCCGTTGTGCGGGAAGCCCAGGACCGCCGCGGCCTCCCCGCGCTGCGGGTCGGGCGCGAACCGCAGGGCCGGGACCCCCGTCCCGCCGCCGATCCGCAGGACGGCGACGTCGTCGCGGGAGTCGAAGGCCACGACGTCGGCGTCCAGCCGCGGGCCCGTCCCGCCGATCTGCACGCCGGTGTCCTCCTGACCGGCGACCACGTGCGCGTTGGTGACCACCAGTCCCGGGCCGGCCATCCAGCCCGAGCCCTCGACGCCCAGCCCGCAGGCCGTCCCGGTCACCCGGACGACGCTCGCGCGCGCCGCCCGGACGTCCGGATCGGCGGCCATCCCGGCCGCCGGCGGCCCGACGTCGGCCCGCGGGCCGTTGATGCTCGGCACGGGGTCGAAGCGCGCCAGCGCGTTCAGCAGCGGCCCGGACGGCGGCAGCGCGTCGTTGAGCCGGCGCAGGATGCTCGAGCGCTGGACGTCGGCGCGCAGCTCCGTGGCGCCCGGCGTCTGCAGGACCACCGCGCCGAGCACCCAGCAGATCGCCAGCGCCAGGGTCGCGCTGAGCACCGATCCGAGCGCGCCGTCCAGCGCGCCGGCACCGGGGATCCGGCTCAAGGCGCGCCGCAGGCGCAGCCCCACGCCCTCGAAGCCGGAGGCGATCAGCGTGCCCAGCAGCAGCGCCCCCATCAGGCCGAACAGGGGCGCGTAGGGCGAGTGCGAGCCGGCGTCGACCACGGCGCCGGCCAGGCGGGTGCCGAGCAGGGCCCCGCCGACGAAGCCGGCGAGCCCGAGCGCCCCGACGAGGAAGCCCCGCCGCCATCCGGTGGCGGCCATGAGGACGGTGAACAGCAGGATCAGGGCGTCGAGCACGGTCACGGCGGGGGCCGTCCAGCGTACGCGCCGCGATCCCGCGGGTAGCCTCAGCAGCCTTGCCCGCCCCGTCCCCATCCCCGTTCCTGCGCCGCAGGCTCGCCGGCGCTGGGGTCCTGGCGGCGGTCGCCTTCGCCGCCGGGGCGATGGTCGGCGCGCGCTCCGGCCCGGACGCGCGGACCGTCGCCGAGCGCTACGTCCGCGCCTGGGAGCACGGGGACTGGACGGCGATGTATCGCGAGCTCTCGCCCGCCGCGCGGCACCGGGTGAGCGCGGCACGCTTCGCCGAGCTGCACCGCGCAGCGCTGGCGACCGCCACGGCGCAGGACCTGGTGGCCGGGCGCGCCGAGCGCCCCCGCGACGGGGTCGTGCGGGTCCCGATCGTCGTGCGCACCCGCATCTTCGGCACCGTGCGCGCACCGCTCGACCTGCCGCTGACCGGTTCGGGGACCGCCGC
Organism: Solirubrobacteraceae bacterium; assembly: GCA_025928415.1. Classification (GTDB taxonomy): domain Bacteria; phylum Actinomycetota; class Thermoleophilia; order Solirubrobacterales; family Solirubrobacteraceae; genus Paraconexibacter. The sequence goes on from JAICJK010000313.1 coordinate 3,037, forward strand.
GCGCGTGGACTGGCGCCGCTCGCTGACCTTCCCCGGCGTGCCCAAGGGCGCGCAGCTCACGCGCCAGGTCGCGCTGCCGCCGCGCGCGACGCTGCTGACCCGCGACGGCAAGGTGCTCGCGCAGGGCGCGGCCCGGACCGCGTCGCCGTCGGTGGCCGACGTGGCGGCGGACACCGTCGGCCGGCTCGGGCCCGCCCCGCCGGAGCGCCAGGCCGAGCTCACCGCCCTCGGCGTGCCACCGGGCGCGCCGGTGGGGCTGTCGGGCCTGGAGCGCGCCCTCGACGTCGCGCTGATCGGCCGCCCCGGCGGCCGCCTGCTCGCGGGCGGCAGGGTGCTGGCGAGCTCCGCGCCGCGGCAGGCCCCCGCGGTCCGCACGACGATCGCGCCGAGCGTCGAGCGCGCGGCGATCGCCGGGCTGGCCGGCCGCCTGGGCGGCATCGTGGCGCTCGACCCCCGCAACGGCGAGCTGCTCGGGTTCGCCGGGATCGCCTTCTCCGGCCTGCAGCCGCCGGGCTCGACGTTCAAGATCATCACGCTCACCTCGGCGCTGGAGGCGCGGATCGCCAAGCCGTCGGACTCCTATCCCGTCGAGACGGCGGCGTCCTTGGAGGGCGTGCAGATCTCCAACGCCAACGGGGAGTCCTGCGGCGGCACGCTGGCCAACGCCTTCGCGGAGTCCTGCAACTCGGTGTTCGCCCCCCTCGGCGCGCAGCTCGGGGCCGCGCGCCTCGTGGCCACGGCCGAGCACTTCGGCTTCAACGCGCCGCCCGGCATCCCCGGGGCCGCGACGTCGACGATCCCCGCCGCCGACCAGATCGGCGACGACCTCGCGGTCGGCTCGACGGCCATCGGGCAGGGCCGCCTGCAGGCAACGGCGCTGCAGATGGCCGTCGCGGCGGCGTCGATCGGGCTGCGCGGGCGCCGGCCGCGGCTGCGGCTCACGCTCGCCGGCCCCGGGGCGGGCGACGCGCCGGCCCCGGTGCCCCG
>JAICJK010000653.1 GCA_025928415.1 Solirubrobacteraceae bacterium
GCTTCGCCGGGACCAGCCACAGCGCGCTCTGGCCCAGATTGCCGAAGAACGCGGGCGTGTCCGGATCCACCGACTGCCGGTTTCCCCGCACCAGCGCGATCCACCGCCCGTCGGGCGACCAGGCGGGCGAGTGCAGCTCGCCCCCGGTGGTCACCGCCGTCGCCGTGCCGCCGGCGACCGGCATCGTCAGCAGCGAATCCGACCGGACGAAGGCGATGGTCCTTCCGTCCGGGGACCACGGCCCCGCCAGCAGCACGGTCGCGGCTTCGCGCGGCACCAGCACTCGGGCGGTGCCGCCGAGCGCGGGGACGAGCTCGAGGCCCCGGCTGCTCCGGAACACCAGCCGCTTCCCGTCGGGCGACCAGTACGGCTCCCGCTGCGGACTGGGCACGCCCGGCGCGACCTCGATCGGCCGCCCGCCGTCCATCTGCCGGACGAAGATGTGCGAGTCGATCAGATCGCCGGCCGCGTAGGCGACCAGCTTTCCGTCGGGCGAGACCGCGGGATCGGCCTCGATGCCGGGGTCCACCGTGAGCGGGGTCCGGCCGCCGAGCTTGAGCGGCCGCTCGGGGTGGCGCGAGGCCAGGACCACGGCGACACCGGCGAGCGTGGCCAGCCCCGCGGCGATGCCCCATGCGGCGGCACGGTTTCGCGATGCCGTTGCCACCGTCCGCATTCCGGACGGCGGCATGCCGGCGGGCGGCGCGGGCGCCACCGACGCGACCGGCGTCACCGGCGTCACGCCGCCCGGGGTGGCGGCGTCCTCGCCCGTCACTCGGACCCGCTCGAGCTGCGCCAGCAGCTCGTCCGCGTTCTGCCACCGGTCGGCCGGGCGGGCGGCCAGGCACCGGGCGACGATCTGCGACAGCAGCGGCGGGATCCCAGGCCGGAGCTGCTCGAGCGGCGTCGGCGTCATGGTCGACTGGGCCACGAACACGGCCTGCGGCGTCGTTCCCGGGAAGGGACGCGTGCCGGTCAGCATCTCGTACGCCATCACCCCGACGGCGTAGATGTCCACCCGGTGGTCGAGGTGCGGGTCGGCGGCCATCTGCTCGGGCGCCATGTAGCGCGGCGTGCCGAGCGCCAAGCCGGTGGAAGTGAGCGCGCCCTCGTCGCCCGCCCCGGCCGCGCCGGCCGCGCTCAACGCCTTGGCCACGCCGAGGTCGGCGACGAGGGCGTGCCGGCCGCTCAGCAGGATGTTGTCGGGCTTGATGTCGCGGTGCACCACGCCGTGCGCGTGGGCGTAGGCCAGCGCCTCGACGATCTCCACGAGCAGCCGCACGGCCTCGGCAATGGGCAGCTCGCCTTCGCGGGCCAGCCGCTCCCGGAGCGACGGCCCGTCCACGAACGGCATGACGTAATAGAGGAAGCCGGCATCGCCCGCTGACGCGGGCACCCGACCCGAGTCGTGGACCGGCAGGATGTGGGGGTGCTGGAGTCGGGCGGCGAGCTGAATCTCCCGCTCGAACCGCTCGGCGCCGAGCGTGGTGGCCAGGTTCTGGTGCAGCACCTTGACCGCCACCTGGCGGTTGTGCCGCACGTCCTGGGCGGCGTACACCGTGGCCATGCCGCCGCGCCCGAGCTCGCGCCCGA
>JAICJK010000176.1 GCA_025928415.1 Solirubrobacteraceae bacterium
GCGCGGGAGGTCGCCGGCCGGGCGGTGCGCCAGGGGCTGCGCGGGCTCGGCGCGGGCGCCGGGCCGGTCGACGTGCTCGGCGTCGCGGGGCGCGCGCCGGGAAGATCGCAATGAGCGATCGTCCGCCGACGGCACCCCCGGACGCGGGGGCGTCCCTTTGCCATAATCGCGATCTGATGAGGCTGCTGCGGATGAAGCCCGGTCACGGCGAGGTGCTGCTGACCGAGGGGGACGTCGAGGTCCCCGAGGACGAGCGCGAGCTCGTCGCCGCGTTCCGCGAGCAGCTCGACGCCGGCATGTGGGCGGCCGTCCCCGAGGAGGGCTCGGCTGGCCGCCGGGTCGCCCGCATGGTGCGCTCGTTCGACGAGGTTCCGCGTGACGCGGAGCGGGTCATCTTCTTCCCGCGCGCGGCGGGCGGGCGCTGAGCGGGGCCGGGCGGACCGATGATCCTCGCCCTCAGCGCCACGGCCATCGTCATCGTCGCGCTGTTGTGGGAGGTCACCTGGCCGCGGCTGGCCGAGCTGCTCGAGCAGCGCCGCGCGCGCCGGCAGCGGATCGCCGTCGACGGCTTCGACCCCGGTCGCGAGCGCCGCGCCGAGCAGCGGGCGCGCCAGCTGCTCAAGTCGTGCGTCAACGACGAGGAGTGGGCGATGTACCGCGACCTCGGCTTCATCCGCGTGTGGGGCCGCCTGGCGGGTGGCCCCGAGCCCGGGGCCAGCGCCGCGACGGACGCGGGGGCGCCGTACGCCTACCTGGTCTACCCCCACAAGCCGGTCATCGCGTTCCTGCCCCAGACGCGCCAGCTCCTCAACGAGTACTGCGTCGAGTTCCCGGACGAGACGCGGCCCTACGGCAGCGCGCGGCTGCCCGACTCCGACGACGTCCTGGCGAAGTGGATGGCGCTCACCGGGGACGAGCGGCGGCTCGTGGGCAGCGCGAACATGCACCTCCCGGGCCGCCAGGTCGACCCGAAGGCGGTGCGCCGGGACCTGTGGCGCCTAAGCGAGTGGGAGCGCGCGCGCCTGGCCCGCCAGCGCCGCCAGTCCTCCTCGCCGACCGCGCCGAGCTGAGCCGGGCGACGGCTCGAGCCGCTGCCGGGTCCGCGACGCCGGCCGCCGGCCGCCGGCCGAGCCGCGCCGGCCCGCGATCTCGGCCGGATAAGGTTCTCCGTCCGTGACCACGACCGCGTTCGACCTCAAACACCGCTCTCGCGCCCTCACCGAGGGCCCGCAGCGCGCCGCCGCCCGCTCCTACCTGCAGGCCATCGGCTTCGACGACGAGGCGATGGCCAAGCCGATCATCGGCGTCGCCTCGACATGGATCGAGACGATGCCCTGCAACTTCCACCTGCGGGCGCTGGCCGCGAAGGTCAAGGACGGCATCAGGGCGGCCGGCGGGACGCCGATGGAGTTCAACACGATCGCGATCTCCGACGGGATCACGATGGGGACCAGCGGGATGAAGACGAGCCTCGTCTCGCGCGAGGTCATCGCGGACTCGATCGAGCTCACGGCCCGCGGCTACCTGTTCGACGCCGTCATCGCCCTGAGCGGCTGCGACAAGACGCTGCCCGGCACGGTCATGGCGCTCGCGCGCCTCGACGTGCCGAGCCTCATGCTCTACGGCGGCTCGATCATGCCCGGCCGCTACCAGGGCCGCGACGTGACGATCCTCGACGTCTTCGAGGCCGTCGGCGCGCATGCGGCGGGCACGATCGACGACGACGAGCTGCGGGCGATCGAGCGCGCCGCGAGCCCCGGCGTCGGCGCCTGCGGCGGCCAGTTCACGGCCAACACGATGGCCATGGCCTTCGAGGCGCTCGGGATCTCGCCGATCGGCTCGGCCATGGTGCCGGCGGCCGACGCGACGAAGGCCGACGTCGCCTTCGAGGCCGGCCGCCTGGTCGTCGACACGCTCAAGCAGGGCATCCGGCCCAGCGACGTCATCACGCGCCGCTCGCTGGAGAACGCGATCGCGACCGTGGCCACGGGCGGCGGCTCGACCAACGCGGTGCTGCACCTGCTCGCGGTCGCGCGCGAGGCGGGCGTGGCGCTCGACATCGACGACTTCGCCGCGGTCCTCGACCGCGTCCCGCTGCTCTGCGACCTCAAGCCGGGCGGCCGCTTCAACGCCGTCGACCTGCACCGCGCCGGCGGCATCGAGCTCGTCCTCGCCCGGCTGGCCGCCGCCGGGCACCTGCACGAGGACGCGATCACCGTGACGGGCAAGACGATCGGCGCCCACGCGGCGACGGCCGCGGAGGCCACCGGCCAGGAGGTCGTCCGGCCGCTGTCGAACCCCCTCAAGCCGCACGGCGGCATGGCGATCCTGCGCGGCAACCTCGCGCCCGAGGGCTGCGTGGTCAAGCTGGCCGGCCACGACCGGCGCCGCCACGCCGGGCCGGCACGGGTGTTCGAGGCCGAGGAGGCCGCGATGGCCGCGGTCACCGAGGGGACCATCCGGCCCGGCGACGTCCTGGTCATCCGCAACGAGGGCCCGGCCGGCGGCCCCGGCATGCGCGAGATGCTCTCGGTCACCGCGGCGATCAACGGCGCGGGCCTCGGCGACGACGTCGCGCTGCTGACCGACGGCCGCTTCTCGGGCGCCACCCACGGCTTCATGTGCGCGCACGTCGCCCCCGAGGCCGTCCGCGGCGGCCCGATCGCCGCCGTCGCCGACGGCGAGCAGATCACGATCGACGTCGACGCCAGGCGGCTGGACGTCGCCCTCGACGACGCCGAGATCGCCCGGCGCGTCGCGGCCTACGAGGCCCCGGAGGCCGTCGACACCACGGGCGTGCTCGCGAAGTACGCGAAGCTCGTCTCCAGCGCCGCCGAGGGCGCCGTCACGCTGGTGTAGCGCCGGCGGCCGTCAGGCCGCGTCCGCTGCGTCCCTCGCAGCATCGTCGCCCGTGCGCTCGGCCTCCGCCTGCGCTGCCTCCCCCAGCGACTCCTCGCCGACGCGCGCGCCGGCGTCGTCGGCCAGGAACGCGTCGACGTCGGCGTTGAAGCGGGCCGGGCGCTCGAGCATGCTCACATGGCCGGTGTCCGCGTAGACGAGCTTGCGCGCATGGGGGATCGCGGCCGCGAAGCGGTCCGCGTCGCGCAGCGGCACCAGGCGGTCGTCGGTGCCCCAGACGATCAGCGTCGGGCAGCCGATCTTCCCGAGGCGGTCCTCGATGGGGTAGTCGGTGAGCGCGTCGAGCGCGTCGATGAAGCCCGGCTTGCCGGAGCCGTGGAGCTGCTCGGCCACCAACGGCGCCGGGATGCGCTCGGGGTGGCGGAAGACGATCGCGAGCATCGCGCGGCGCAGGCGCTGACGGCGCGCGACGAACTCCGACCGGCTCGCGATCCACCCGCCGTACATCGTCACGAGGCGCTCGACGCGGCGCAGCGCGGCGAGCCCGCGCTCGTCGCGCATGTCCTGCGAGGAGATGCCCGCCGCCGACACGAGCACCAGGCGCTCCACGCGCTGGGGGAAGGCGATCGCGAGCTCCGCGGCGATGAACCCGCCCATCGAGTTGCCGACCACGCAGGCCGCGTCGATCCCCAGCTCGCCGAGCAGCGCGTCGAGGATCCGCGCGTAGCCGGCGATCGAGATCTTGTCGGCCGGCATCGGGGAGGCCCCGAACCCCGGCAGGTCGAGCGCGACGACCCGGTGGTCGCGGGCGAAGTGGGGGATGTTCTCGAGCCAGTTCTGCCACGAGCCGACGAGCCCGTGCACGAACACGATCGGGTCGCCGCTGCCCATCTCGACGACGTTCACCGGGCTGCCGAGCACCGTCACCCAGCGCTGGTGCTCGCGCCAGTCGACGTCCAGCCAGGCCGAGCGCCCGACCGGCCCGTAGGCCTCGAGATCCGGTGCGACGGGCGAGGGTTCGGCGGCGGCCATGCCCCTAACATAATGGGCGAACGCTCATGCGCATCGCGATCGACATCGACTCCACGCTGCACCCGTACTGGCCCCAGCTCTCGGCTGCCGCGCGCCGCCGCTTCGGGATCGAGCTGCCCTACGAGGAGCAGCTCACGTGGGGCATCACGCGCCTGAAGCCCGACCAGCTCAAGCTGTGCATCGACGAGACCCACCGCGACTCCTCGATCCTGGACGCCGAGCCCTACCCCGGGGCGGTCGAGACCATCAACGCCTGGCACGCCGCCGGGCACTTCATCCACATCACCAGCCACCGCGCGACGGGCTGCCACCCGGCCACCGCCACCTGGCTGGAGCGCATCGGCCTGCAGTTCGACGAGCTCTACTGCAGCTACGACAAGGTGTCGCGCTGCTGTGAGATCGCCATCGACCTGCTGATCGACGACAGCCCGGAGAACCTCTCCGAGGCGATCGGGCGCGGGATCGCGGCGGCCACGATCGAGCACCCCTGGAACCGGGACGTCATCGAGGAGGAGGGGATCGTCAGCGCCCCGGACTGGCCCGCGCTGGCGCAGCGCCTCGAGGCGGAGATGGAGCCGCTGCGCCACCGCGCCGCACGCTCCTAGCGGGCCCGTCGCGCGTCCCGCAGCAAGAGCGACACGATGGCCGACGAGACCCGCACGCCGCTGCGAGCCCCGCGCGCCGGGGAGGCCGGGCTCATGGCGCCCGCCGAGGACGCCGGGCCGCCGCCGCTGCCGGTGGCGACGCCCGAGGCCGACCTGCGCCCGTACCTGCCGGGCATCGAGCCCGAGCGCCAGGTCGACGACTGGGGGCGCTCGGAGCGCATCGAGGCGCTCTTCGACCGCACGCTGGTCGACTTCTTCTACCACCTGTGGTTCCGCTGCGAGGTGGAGGGCATCGAGCACGTCCCGGACGACGGCGGCGCGCTGCTGGTGGCCAACCACTCCGGCGCGCTGCCGCCCGACGCCGCGATGATCGCCAAGGCGCTCAAGGAGGAGCACCCCCGGCAGCGCACCACGTACCTGACAGCGGAGCATTTCTTCAAGGGGTATCCGGGCTTCAGCATGCTGCTGCCGAAGATCGGCGCGGTCCCCGCGCACCCGGCCAACGTGCACCGCCTGCTGTTCGACGAGGGTCGGCTCGTGCTCGTGTTCCCCGAGGGCCGCAAGGGCACCGAGAAGCTCTACCGCGATCGCTACCGCCTGCGGCGCTTCGGCCGCGGCGGCTTCGTCGAGGCGGCGATGCGGGCCCGGGCGCCGATCGTCCCCGTCGCGCTGATGGGCGCGGAGGAGGCCCAGCCGGTCTTCGCGCACTTCGGGCTGCTGCAGCGCGTCACGCGGCTCATCTACGTCCCGCTGACGCCGACCTTCCCGCACCTGGGGCCGCTCGGCATGCTCGGCTACCTCCCGGCCAAGTTCAGGATCCGCTTCCTGCCGGCGGTCCGCACCGACCAGATGGGCGACGAGCCCTGGGAGGACAAGGCGCTGGTCCAGACCGTCGCGCACGACATCCGCGCGACGATCCAGGAGGAGCTCTACGACCTGGTCGGCAACCGGCGCTCGGTGTGGCTCGGGTGAGCGCCACGGGCTCCCGGCGGATCCTGCTCACCGGCCTGTCGACCTACTGGGGCGGCCGCCTGGCCCAGGCGCTCGAGCAGCACCCGGCCGTCGAGGCGATCATCGGGATCGACAAGCGGCCGCCGAAGGTGGCCCTCGAGCGCACGGAGTTCGTGCGGGTCACCGACCAGCACTCGCTCATCCGCCGCATCGTGCAGGCGGCGGAGATCGACACGGTCGTCGACACCAGGCTGGTCGTCGACTCGGTGGTCACCTCGCCGCGCCTGGCCCACGAGAACAACGTCATCGGGACGATGAACGTGCTGGCCGCCTGCGGCGGGCCGGACTCGCCGGTCCGCAAGGTCGTGTTCAAGTCCAGCGCCCACTACTACGGCTGCGAGCAGGACGATCCCGCGTTCTTCACCGAGGTCATGCGCCGCCCGCACCCGGCGCGCACGCCGCTGGAGCGCGACATCGTGGACGCCGAGGGCGCCGTCGCGGAGTTCGCCGAGCGCAACCCGCGGGCCACGGTCACGGTCTTGCGCTTCGCCAACGGCCTGGGCCCCGCGA
>JAICJK010000073.1 GCA_025928415.1 Solirubrobacteraceae bacterium
CGCGCGGCTGGCCGGCGGCCCGCCGCAACGGGTGGCCGGCGGCCCGCCGCACGGGCGCTTCAGCCCATGATCGTCCGGACCACCAGGAACAGGTTCAGGGCGGTGATGAGCCCCGCGACGACCGCCGCCACGGCGGTCGTGACGCGGCGGTTGACCAGCGCGCCCATGATGTCCGCGCGGCGCGTCAGCAGCACCAGCGGGATGAGCGCGAACGGGATGCCGAAGCTGAGGACGACCTGGCTGAGCACGAGCGCGCGGGTGGGGTCGACGCCGACCGCGAGGACGATGAGCGCGGGCGACATCGTCACCAGGCGCCGGACGGCGATCGGGATCGTCCGCGCGATGAAGCCCTGCATCACGACCTGGCCGGCGTACGTGCCCACGCCGGAGGAGGCCAGCCCGGAGGCGAGCAGCGCGAGCGCGAAGGCGAGCGCGGCGCCGCCGCCGACGAGCGTCTCGAAGCCCGCGTGGGCGTCCTCGATCGACTCGACGCCCAGCCCGCTGCCGTGGAACAGCGACGCGGCGATGACGAGCATCGCCATGTTCACCAGCCCCGCCAGGCCCATGGCGATGCTGACGTCGATGCGGTTGTAGCGCAGCATGCGGCGCCGCTCGGCGGCGTCGCGCAGCGGGATGCGCCGCTGGGTGAGGGCCGAGTGCAGGTAGATCACGTGGGGCATGACCGTCGCGCCGAGGATGCCGGTGGCCAGCAGGACGCTGTCGGTCCCGGCGAAGCTCGGCACGAACCCCCGGGCGGCGGGCCCGGCGTCGAAGCCGATCCGCAGCGTGTCGTAGAGGAAGCCCAGCAGGATGATCGCCAGGAAGCCGATGATCGCCGTCTCGAAGCGCCGGTGCCCGTGGCGCTGCAGCCCGAGGATCGCGAAGGCCACGACCGCGGTGATCAGGCCGCTGGCGAACAGCGGGACGCCGAACAGCAGGTTCAGCGCGATGGCCGCGCCGATGAACTCCGCCAGGTCGGTGGCCATCGCGATGAGCTCCGCCTGGACCCACAGCCCGGCGCTGACCGGCCGCGGGAGGTGCTCGCGGCACAGCTCGGCCAGGTTGCGGCCGGTGGCGATCCCGACCTTGGCCGTCAGGTTCTGGATCAGCATCGCCATCAGGTTCGCGGCGACGATCACCCACAGCAGCGTGTAGCCGTACTTGGCGCCGCCGGAGATGTTCGTGGCGAAGTTGCCGGGGTCGACGTAGGCGATGCAGGCCACGAACGCCGGGCCGAGCAGCGGCAGCAGGCCGCGCACGCGGCCGCGGGCGCGGATCCGCTCCAGCTCGCTCGGGCCGCCGTCCTCCACCACGTGGAGACCGGGAGCGCGTTCCAGCGCCGCTGCCGGCTCGCTCACCGCTCCTCCGCCTGCGTGCGCATCGCGGCGGCGAGCTCGCCGCCGAGCGGGTGCGTCTCGCCGCCGAAGCGCACGAACAGCGGCCCGCCGAAGGGCTGGCGGTCGACGACCTCGAACGCGTCCCCCGGGCGGATGCCCCGCGAGTCCAGGTAGCGCAGCATCGCCGGATCGGAGTCCGAGACGCGGACGAACACGCCGGCGGCGCCCACGGGCAGGGCGTCCAGCGCGGTGGTCGGCGCCTCGGCGACGCGCCCGTCGGGCGTGGGGATCGGGTCCCCGTGCGGGTCGACCGTGGGGTCGCCCAGCTTGGCCGCGATCAGCGCCTCGAGCTCCTCGGACAGGACGTGCTCGAGGACCTCGGCCTCGGCGTGGACGCGGTCCCAGGGCAGGCCGAGCTCCTCGACCAGGAACAGCTCGAGCAGGCGATGGTGGCGCAGGACCTCGAGCGCCAGCTTCTCGCCCGCCCCCGTCAGCTCGACGCCCCGGTAGGGCACGTGCGTCACGAGCCCCAGCGCGTGGAGCTTCTTGATCATCGCCGAGGCCGAGCCGGCCGTCACCCCGAGCCGCTCGGCCAGGGCGTTGGTGCTCACGGGGCCGTCGCCGCGGGACTCGATGGCGTAGACGGCCTTCGCGTAGTCCTCGACGGCCTGGCCGACGGGTGCGTCGTCTTTGAGGATCGGCACGCGACACAGTTTAGGCACTCCAAAACCATGATCGTGCCGACCCTCAACGAATGTCCGACGGCGGGCGGGGACGAGACTGCGCCCCGGGGGGCGCGGCCGCGCCCCCCGGGGGTGGGACCGATCGCTAGTTCAGGCGCTCGACGAGCATCGCCATGCCCATGCCGCCGGCCACGCACATCGACTCGATGCCCAGCGTGCCGTCCAGGGTCTCGAGGTCGTTGAGCAGCGTGGTCATGATGCGCGCGCCCGTCATGCCGAACGGGTGGCCGAGCGCGATCGCGCCGCCGAACGGGTTGAGCTTCTCGTCCGGGATCCCGAGCTGGTCCTTCGACGGCACGATCTGCGCCGCGAAGGCCTCGTTGATCTCGACGACGTCGACGTCGGCGATCGTCCTGCCCGTGGCGGCCAGGAGCTTCTGGATCGCCGGGACGGGCCCGATGCCCATGACCTCGGGGCGGATCGCCGCGACCGAGGAGGCGATGATGCGCGCTCGCGGGGTGAGGCCGAGGGACTTCGCCTTCTCCTCGCTCATCACCAGCACGGCCGCCGCGCCGTCGTTGAGCGGGCACGCGTTGCCGGCGGTCACCGTGCCGTCGGGCTTGAACGCCGGCTGCAGGGCGGCGAGCTTCTCGAGCGTCGTGCCCGGGCGCGGGCCGTCGTCCTGGGTGACGAAGTCGCCGTCGGGCAGCTCGACCGGGACGATCTCCTTGTCGAAGTGGCCGTTCTCCCGGGCCTCCACGGCGCGGTTCTGCGAGACGACCGCCCACGCGTCCTGCTGCTCGCGGGTGACGCCGTACTCCTCGGCGACGTTCTCGGCGGTCAGCCCCATCGGGATGTAGACGTTGTAGAGCGACCCCTCGGAGCCGTCGAGCTTGTGGTGGAACTCGAACGGGCCGGTCTCGACGTTGCGCGAGACGGCCTCGACGCCCCCGGCGATGTACATGTCGCCCTCGTCCGCCTTGATGGCGTGGAAGGCGTTGCGGATCGTCTGCAGCGACGAGGCGCAGAACCGGTTGACGGTCGCCCCGGGGACGCCGACGTCCAGGCCGGCGAGCAGGGCGGCGTTGCGGGCCACGTTGTAGCCCGACTCGCCGACGCCGAACGCGCACCCGTAGAGCACGTCGACGACCTCGGAGAAGTCGACTTCGGGGTTGCGCTCGACCAGGGCCTTGATCGGCGTGGCGGCGAGGTCGTCCGCGCGGACGTCCTTCAGCGTGCCCTTGACGGCGCGCCCGATCGGCGTCCGGATGGCATCGACGATGACGGCTTCGGCCATGATGCTTGGTCCTTTCGGTGAGGTGCCCGGCGGTCGCACTCCACGGGCTCCAGTTAATCCCCGGCGGTCGCACTCCACGGGGCCTGGCCCTGAACACTAGTGATTCGCGTGCGCGTGGCGGGGCGAGACGGCGCCGGGCGCGCCGGCCTCAGCTCAGCTCGACGCCGGCGTCGTCGCCGACGACCAGCCGCAGCGCCCTGGGCAGCTCGAACGTGCGGCCGACCCAGGCGCGTCGCCCGATGACGCTGCTCTCGATGCGGACGCCCGCGTTCTGCACGCGCGCGCCGGTGAGCAGCACCGAGGACTCGATCTCGGCGTTCTCGACGACGCTCGCCTCCCCCAGCACGGTGTGCGGGCCGATGTAGGAGTCGGCGACCCGCGCGCCGGCGCCGATCAGCGCGGGGCCGCGGATGACCGCGCGGGAGACCCGCGCGCTCGGGTGCAGGGCGACGCGGCCCTCCAGGCGCGAGTCGGCCGGCTCGGCGGCGCCCGGCTCGGCCTCGGGCCCGGCGAGCTCGTCGAGCGCGATCCGGTTGAGCGCCAGCAGGTCCGCCGCGCTGCCGGAGAACGGGCACCATCCGTCGGCGACGGCCCAGGCCACGCCGGCGCCCTCGCCCGCGAGCGCCTCGAGCGCGGCGGAGAGCGAGCGCTCCGGGGCGTCCAGCCCGCGCAGGGTCTCGAGCAGCGCGGGCGAGAAGCAGGAGATCCCGAGCTCGGGCTCGGCGCCCGGCCGCGTCGGCAGCTGCGGACGGTGCCCGCCCACCTGGGCCACCGGCTGCGGCCCGCGCTCGCGGTCGGGTACGCCCGCGAGGAACAGCAGCGCATCGTCCTCGCTGCCGCGCAGCAGCTCGCCGAGCCGGCGCCGGTCGCGCAGCCACAGGCCACCGGTGGTGTGGACGGCGAAGCGCTCGGAGCCGATGAAGCGCTCGGCCGCGAGCAGCGCCCCGGCGGCGTCACCGGGGTCGGGGGTGGTGATCCACTGCGGCTCGGCGCCGCCCTGGCCCTCCGTCGCCCGGCGCAGCCGCGGCGCCACGGCGGCCGTGCAGACGACGGCGACCTCGCGGGCGCCCGCGCCGGCGAGCGTGTCGATCGCGTGCGCGAGCACGGTGCGATTGGCGACCGGGGCGAGCGCAGCGGGGCGCGTCGACCACGACGGCCGGCGCGCGCGGTCGCACGGCGGATCGATGAGGACGAGACCCTTCAACGCCCAGTGAACGCGCGCGATCGCCCCAAACGGGCAGATATCCCCTGTTTGCCCGACTTCAGGCGCTCGAAGCGCCACGAAGGCGCGCCGTCTGACGCCTCACTCCGCGCGCAGCTCAGCCAGGTCCACGTCGGGGACCTCGCCGAGCGTGCGCCGGAAGCGGCGGCGGATGACCATCAGGCGCCGCTCGGCCTCCGAGTAGCGGCCGCCGCGCAGCAGCAGGCGCAGCAGGTCCTTCTGCAGGTCGAGGTCCAGCGGCTCGAGCTCGGAGAGCGCGAGCGTGTGGCGCGAGGCCTCCGCGAGGTCCCCGGCGGCGAGGCGGATCTCGGACAGCGCGCGCAGGCACTGGACGGCCAGGCCGTGCAGGCGATCGCGCTCCGGCAGCACCCATTCGCTGTAGGGCTCGTCGCTCATCAGCTCGCCGTGGCGCAGCGCCATCGCCGCGGTCAGGTGGCGCTCGGCGGCCGTCCGGTCGCCGAGCGACATGGCCTGCCTCCCCCGCCCGGCGTGCGCCTCGAACTCGTCGATGTCCACCGCGACGTTGGCGGTGTCGAGGCGGTAGCCGCCGTGGCGCGCCAGGACGAAGGCCGACGCGTCGTGGCGCCGGCGCTGCGGCTCGAGCCGCTCGCGCAGGACGTAGACGGCCTGCCGGATGCTGCCCGGCGTCCGGCGCCGCTCGTCGTCGCCGAAGACCTCGAGCAGCTCGTCGAGCGGCACGGCGTGACCGCGCCGCAGGACGAGGTACTTGAGCAGCCGGCCGGGCCGGTGGTCGAGCCAGGTGCCGCCGAGGGTCCCGCCATCGCTCTCCACCCGGGTCGCCCCCAGGCAGTGGACGCGCAGCCGCGGCCCGCTGATCCAGTGGGGCTCGGTGCGCCGCCGCCGGTCGCCGGACCCACCGGGGCGCAGCTGCAGCAGGACCAGCTCGTCGTCGCCCTCCAGCCGCGCGCCGATCACCCACACGCAGCCCGGGAGGCCGCGCCTCGCGCCGCCCGGCGGGAGGTCCACGCGCACCTCCGGCAACGGCTCCGGGCGACTGGCGGCCAGGCGCGACACGCAGCCGTCGGCCAGCGCGCCGCCGGGCGTGCCGCAGCCGAGCAGATCGCAGCAGCGGACGGACGGCTGCTCGGCGGCCGCGCCGAGCATGCGCCGCGAGGCGCGGTTGACGCCCACGACGGACCCGTCCGGCCGGGTGACGAGCAGTCCCCACGGCGAGCCGTCGAAGAGCCTGCCGTACGGCAGCGCGCCCGGCCCCGGCGCCCTGGGCGCTGCGGCGTGCCGTCTCGAGTCGTTCACCACGCTCCCCCGTTCGTGCTGAAGGCGCTTCCCGTCGTCGCTCCTGGCGGACCGGGCTCCCGACACCGTGCCAGAGGGTCCGCGGGCGATCGCACAGCCGCGGTGGGAGAACCGCCGGAGCCTCCACCTCCCTGCGGCGCCGAGCCCGGACGGGCCGCCGCGCAGACCTCCCGCATGAGCGGGCACTTGCTGTCGGAGCGCACGGAAGTGGGACAACCTCGCACTACGCCGAAATTCATCCTCGAACATTCGTCCAGTACGGGTTCTGACGTTCACCAGCAGCTCACGTGATCTTGGTGTGACGCGGCCGCCCTACGGTCCGGGCACCGCTCCATGGATCAGGGTGCGGCCGGGGAAGCGTCGGATCGCGGGAGGCGGCACGAGCCGCCGGGGGACTCGGGGGAGGTCTGCAGTGCTCCGGACAGCAGGGGTCGTGGACGAGGTGCAGGTGGGGGCCGACCGCCTCCAGACGAGCGCCACGCAGGGCTTCACGCGGCGCGGGCGACCGCCGGACGACCGTGGCGACGCGCTGCTGCCCAATGCGATCGCACGGGCGCGCGAGGACGACCCGCACGCGGTCCGCTACCTCTACCTGCGCTACCGCGACCACGTCTACGGCTACGTCTGCTCGATCGTCCGCGACGAGCACGAGGCCGAGGACGTCACCCAGCAGCTCTTCGCCCGGCTGCCCGCCGCCCTCGGGCGCTACCAGGCCGGCCACGTCCCGTTCTCCGGGTGGATCCTGCGGGTGGCGCACAACGCCGCGATCGATCACGTCCGCCTGCGCCGGCCCGTCCCGCGCGACGAGGTGCGGCCCCTGACCGACCGCGACGAGGACGACTCCCACGCGCGCTTCCAGGACCTGCACGCGGCGCTGTCGACGCTGCCCGAGGACCAGCGGCTGGTCATCGTGCTGCGGTTCGTCGTCGGGCTGAGCCCCGCCGAGGTCGCGCTGCGGATGGGCCGCTCCCAGGACGCGGTGCATGGGCTGCAGCACCGCGCCCGCCGCGCGCTGAAGGGCGAGCTGCTGCGCCTGCACGCCGGGCCGGCGGCGATGGCCGCCCGGCCGGGCTGAGCCCGGGCCCGCGCCCGAGGACACCGGCCCGGCGACCGCCCGGGCACGTCGCCCCGGGCGCCGCCGGCGCCGCTAAGCTGCGCGCGTGGGCAGCGGCGACCCCCGACCCGTTCCCAGCGCGTGCGCATGCGCCGGCCCGGTTGCCCCTCCGGCCGTACGGGCACACTGTGGCCGGTGGACATGAGCGCGACACGCGAGCACCCGGGCGCGCCGGCGCGCGAAGGCCGCGCACCGCTGATCGCCTTCAAGACGTGGCGGATCGTCGACGGCGAGCTGCGCTCGCGCTACCTCGACGTCGCCTGGCCGGGCCCGGTCCTGCAGGCCGACTGCTATCGCGAGATGCCGACCGCCTTCCGCGCGAGCAGCCGCGTGTTGCAGGCCCCGCACCCCGCGCCGCATCCGCACTGCGGCTGCGGCGTGCACGCGGAGATCACGCCCGACCTCCGCGCGCCCAAGGTCGACTTCCGCGCGGTGACCGGCATCGTCGCCGTGTGGGGCGCGACGTACCCGTCCGGCGGCGGGCAGGTCCGCGCCGCGAGCGCGCGGGTCTGCGCCCTCGGCCTCTACGCGCACGCCGGGCGCCGCCAGCGCGAGGCGGTGCTGCGCGCGGGCGCCGAGCTCGAGGCCGACGTGATCGACCTGCGCGAGCTGCAGCACGCCGCGGAGGGCTATGGCCATGTCCTCCCCGTCGAGGCGGTCGGCGCGCCGGCCTGACCGCGCCGGCGGGTGTGACGCCGCCGGAGCAGGACGCCGCCGGCGAGCAGGCCGAGCACCCCGCCGATCGCCGGCAGGACGTCGGCGGCGCTGCCGCCCCCCGCGGGCGCGCTCGAGTCGAAGTCTCCGACCGACGGCCCCGGCGCGTGCAGGACGTCGGCCAGGACCCTGAGCGCGGTGTCGCCGTGCACGGTGCTCGGCTCGATCTGGCTGTTCTCGCTGAACTCGTTCCACGAGATGACGCCGACCATGTCGGGTCGCGAGGCCAGCGCGGCCGCGAGCTCGCGCCGGAGCGTCCGGCCGTCCTTGCGCGGCACCACGGTCCTGCCGCCGACGCCGCGCGCGTCGAACCCCGGCGCGGCGGGCGCGACCCACAGGCCGTGGTGATCGTCGACCGCCGCGCTCATCGCCCGCAGCTTGCCCGCCTGGTCGGGGTAGGTGTCCGGGTTGGCCGACGACCAGTAGTAGGCGTCGCCGTCGACGACGCCCGCCTTGGCCTCGTAGGCGCGCGCGTTGCGCTCGGTGGCGAGGATCGTGAGGTCCCTGCGGCGCGTCGCCGTGACGCTCGCGATCTCCCGGCGCGTGAACTTCCACGTCCCCGACCAGATGACGAGCGGCCGTCCCCGGAAGGCGAAGGTCGGGTCGGCGGCGAAGCGCGCGCGGAAGCTGTCGAGGTCGCGGCCGATCTGCCCCGTGGGCAGCGGCCGGCGGCTGAAGTCGAGCCCCTGGTAGATCACCGCGAGCTTGAAGTGCTCCTGGCGCGCGATGGCGGCGAGCGCCGTGAGGCGGGCGGTGAGCGTCGGCGTGTCCTTCCAGCTCACGATCCAGCCGTCGATGCCCGCCTGGCGGGCCCAGCGGATCTGCCGGCGCATGACGCGCCGCTCGTCGCTCGAGTAGCGGCCGAGCAGCGGGTAGTCCTGCTTGGCCCGGTTCCACGACGACGCGTTGAACCAGATGTAGTAGTAGGCGTAGACGGGCGGGTCCGCGGACGGCGCCGGCGCGGCGACCGCCGCGGCCGGCGCGACGGCGAGGGCCAGAACCAGGGCGGCGGCGAGGGCCAGGGCAGCGACCGGACCGGCCGCCGGCGCGAGTGCGGCGCCCCGCGTCACGAGGCCGGGCCTCCGCTGTGGGCC
>JAICJK010000157.1 GCA_025928415.1 Solirubrobacteraceae bacterium
CCCGGCCACGTCGCCGTCGGCACCTGGAGCGGCGGCCGATACCTGTCCTACGGCGAGCCCGTCGCGGAGGACCGCCTCGAGGCGCTCCTGCGCCCGGGGGACGGCCTGCACACGATCCTGACCGCCGACGCCTACGGGGCCGGCGAGGCCGACAGCCTGGTCGGCCGCGCGCTGCGCGGCGTCCCGCGGGAGGACGTCAGCCTCGTCGGCGCGATCGGCCACGACTTCTACGAGGGCCGGCGCGACGGGGCCAAGGGCTTCCCGCGCTTCACCGACGCGCGCCTGCGCGGGCCGGACGGCTACGCGGGCTACCTGCGCCACGCGGCGGAGCGCAGCCTCGAGCGCTGCGGCGTCGACGCCTTCGACGTCCTCCTGCTGCACAACCCCGACCGCACCGGCTACACGAGCGAGGTGGTGTGGGACGCGATGGCGGGCCTGCGCGCCGACGGGCTGGCGCACGCGATCGGCGTCGCGCCCGGGCCCGCCAACGGCTTCACGCTCGACCTGATCGCCTGCCTGGAGCGCTTCGGCGACCGCATCGACTGGGCGATGCTGATCCTCAACCCGTTCGAGCCGTGGCCCGGCGAGCTGCCGCTGGCCGCGGCGGCCGCCCAGGACGTGCGGGTCATCGCGCGCGTCGTCGACTACGGCGGGCTGTTCTGGGACGACGTGCGCCCCGGGCACGCCTTCGCCCCGCGCGACCACCGCCTGCACCGGCCCGCGGGCTGGGTGGAGGCGGGCGCGGCCAAGCTCGACCGCGTGCGCCCCGTGGCCGAGCGCCACGGCCTGACGCTGATGCAGCTCGCCGCGCAGTGGGACCTCGCGCACGAGCCCGTGGCCTGCGTCGCGCCGACGCTCATCCAGGAGCCCGGCGGGCGGTCGATCGAGGACAAGCGCGCCGAGCTGGCGGCGACGCCCGCCGAGGTCGTCCTGAGCGCCGAGGAGGTCGCCGAGCTGCGCGCGATCGGCGACAACACGGGGTCGATGACGCTCAAGGGCGCCGCGCCGGACCACGAGGGCGAGGTGCTCCCCGACCGCTGGCCGCTGGAGCCGGCGCTGGCCGCGGCGGGGGCCCGCTGGGGCATCGACCCCGAGCGCGACCTGCGCGCAGTCGCGCAGTAGCCTGCCGCGCGTGCGGTCCCTTCTCTCCGCGGCCAAGGGCCCGTATGCGCTGACGCCGTTCATCCCGATCGCGATCGTGCTGGACCTGATCGGCGCGGGAGCGGTCGTCGTCTTCTTCAGCTCGGCGCTCGGGGTGATCCCGACGGCGGCGCTGATGGGCCGCGCCACCGAGGAGCTGTCGGCCCGCGCGGGCCCCGGGATCGGCGGGCTGCTGAACGTCACGTTCGGCAACGCGCCGGAGCTCATCATCGCCCTGTTCGCGCTGAACAAGGGTCTCCACGAGGTCGTCAAGGCCTCGATCATCGGGTCGATCGTGGGCAACACGCTGCTCGTGCTGGGCGCGGCGATGTTCGTCGGCGGGCTGGGACGCGACCGCCAGACGTTCGATCGCACCGCGGCCGGCTCGCAGGCCTCCATGCTGCTGCTCGCCGCCGCCGCGCTGATCATGCCCGCGATCTTCGAGCTGGTCGAGGGCAAGGGCCTGCCCAGCCCCGGGTCCGAGCTGGTCGACTACGGCTCGACCGTCGAGAGCCTCTCCGTCGCCGTCGCGGCGATCCTCATGGTCTCCTACGTCGCCGGCCTGGTGTTCTCGCTGAAGACCCATCGCGGGCTGTTCAACCCGACCCACGAGGACCCCGGGCCCGAGCACCACGCGGAGACCTGGACGGTGCGCAAGTCGATCGTCGCCCTGGCCCTGGCCGGCGTCGCGGTCGGCGTCATGTCCGAGATCCTCGTCGGGTCGATCACCGAGGCCGCCGACACGGTCGGCCTCAGCCAGTTCTTCGTGGGCGTGATCATCGTGGCGATCGTCGGCAACGCCGCCGAGCACTGGGTGGCGGTGCTCGTCGCGCGCAAGGACAAGATGGACCTGTCGGTGAACATCGCGATCGGGTCCAGCGCCCAGGTCGCGCTGTTCGTCGCGCCGGTGCTCGTGCTGTGCTCGTTCTTCGTCGGCCCGCACCCCATGGCGCTGGTCTTCAACGGCTTCGAGCTCGGGGCGATCCTCATCGCGATCCTGATCGCCAACCACGTCACGGGCGAGGGCGAGTCCAACTGGTACGAGGGCGTGCAGCTCATGGCGGTCTACGCCGTGCTGGCGGCGGCGTTCTTCGCGGCGTAGGCCCGCCGGGCACCTCAAGCGGCGCTCGCGCCGGCCGATCACCGGGTGCGATGGCCGCCGTCAGCGCCACGAACCCCACCACGCCCGCCGCCGCCCCGGACACCGTCGCCGTCGCCTCCAAGCAGGGGACCGGCAGCGCGGGCGACGGCCCGTCGTTCACCGACAACCTCGCGAAGGCCACGCAGAAGCTGCAGCCCGTCAAGGACCATGGCTTCTCGAAGGTGGTCGCCGGCCCGCACGAGGGGCAGTACGTCAACCGCGCGCAGGGCAACGAGCGCCACGGCCAGACCTTCGACATCGTGCGGCGCGCCGGGCGGACCTTCCACGTCTACGGGACGGGCGCCGACCGCAAGGTCGTCGAGCTGCCGAGCGCCGCGAAGGACGCGGCCGAGAAGGCCGCGGCGAAGGCGAAGGAGCAGGCGGCCGCGACGACGGACACCACCCCGGCATCCGGCACGACGGGCACCACGGGCACGACCGGCACGACGGGCGCGACGGGCACGACCGGCACGACGGGCGCGACCGGCACGACGGGCACGACGGGCACGACCGGCACGACGGGCACGACCGGCACCACCACCGCCCCGGCGAAGACCACCGGCGGCGTGGCCGCCGGTCAGTAGTCCTCGTCCTCCTCCGGGTCGGGCTCCAGCTCGTCGACCTCCTCCTCGTCGTCGTCGTCGGCCGGGACGGCGCCCGAGCTGCCCTCGTGGTGGCGCGCCTCGAAGCGCTCGATCAGCTCGTCGCGCGACGTCTCGTCGACCGGGACCTCGTCGGCCACCAGCACCCAGTCGGTGTCCTCGGCCGCCTGGTCCTCGAACAGGTCCGGGTCCAGCGCCGCGGAGTCGTCGACGACGATGAGCATGTCGGTGGCCGGGTGGTAGTAGGTCCCGGGGCGGTTGACGGCGTCGTCGAGCTCGAAGCGGCGGGGAGCGGCCATGGCCTCTTCTATCACGCGCCTGGGCGCCGCAGCAGCTTCTACCCGAGATCCTCGAGGCGCCGCCGGACCTCCTCCTCGACGTCCAGCGGCGGCTTGCCCTGGCGCACCCGGCGGGCGTTGCGCGCCTCCACCAGATCGCGGATCTCGCCCAGCAGCGCGGGGTCGACCGCGGGACGGCTGAGGGCGCGCAGCTCCGCCTCGACGTCGACCGCCGCCTCGCCGCGCCGCGCCCGGCGCGCGTTGCGGGCCTCGAGCATCTGCCGGATCTCGGCCTCGCGGGCGCCCGAGGCGCTCATGCCCGTGGGCAGGCGCTCGCCGGCCGGCGGCAGGTCGGCGCCGTCGCGCAGCGACAGCCCGCCCTTGCCGAGGTCGTCCAGGGCGCGGTGCGAGGTCGCGAGCGAGACCACGGCGGCGATCGCGGCGAGCACGACCACCGCGACGATCACCACCCCGAAGGCCTCCTGCATCCCTACATTCTGGCCCATGTGGCGACCCTTGAGACGCCGATCGCTCGCGCCGCGGCGCCCGGCCGTGCTGCCCGAGCAGTGGGGGCTGATCCTCGTGACCGCGCTGGCGGTCGCGGGAGGCGTCGCGGCCCTGGCCGTCCTCTTGATCGCCACTTGAGGATCGCGCCGGGCGCCCACCGTCCGCGGCGGCTGCGCGCGGGCCGCCGGACGCCGCCGGACCGGGGGCGGTCGCCTCGGAGCTCGAACGCCGCCGAGCCGCCGATGCCTCCGCCGCTCCCGGCGATCGTCACCTTCATCCCGCGCCCGCTCCCACCGGTCACGCCCGGTGGGGGAGGGCCGTCCGACCGAGCCTGCGGCCCGCCGCAGACCCCGATCCTTGACGAGGGCGTCACGTTCGCTACCGTTCCGGGTACGTATTGACTGACCAGTCAATCTAGTCGCTGCGCGGCGTCGTCTTCCGCAAGCTGCCGCGCACCCCCTGCCAAGGAGAAACCGATGGTCGACTTCACGCTGACCGATGAGCAGAAGGCGCTGCGCGAGCTCGCGCACGACTTCGCCGAGAAGGAGATCCGCCCCGTCGCCTGGGAGTACGACAAGGACGGCACGTGGCCGATCGACGTGTTCAAGAAGGCCTGGGAGGTCGGCCTGATGAACACCCACGTCGACGAGGCCTACGGTGGTCCCGGAGCGTCCTACCTCGACGGCTGCCTGATCGAGGAGGAGCTGTCCTGGGGGTGCTCGGGCATCACCACGTCGCTGGGCGCCAACGGCCTGGCCTCGGCGCCGGTCGCGCTCGGCGGCTCGGAGGAGATCAAGAAGCAGTTCCTCGGGATGCTGACCGAGGAGCTGAAGTTCGCCTCGTTCTGCCTGACCGAGCCCGACGCCGGCTCCGACGTGTCCGGCATGCGCACGCGCGCCGTCAAGCAGGGCGACAAGTACGTCATCAACGGCTCGAAGTGCTTCATCACCAACGGCGGCTACGCCGACTGGTTCACCGTCTACGCCAAGACCGACCCGGACGCCGGCCACCGCGGCATCTCCGCCTTCGTCGTGCCCAAGGACGACACGATCGTCGTGGACAAGAAGGAGGACAAGATGGGTCAGCGGGCCTCCAACACCGCGACCATCACCTTCAACGACACCGAGGTCCCCGCCGCGAACCTGCTCGGCGAGGAGAACAAGGGCTTCAAGCTCGCGATGATGACCCTCGACCGCACGCGCCCCGGCGTGGCGGCCATGGCCACCGGCATCGCCCGCGCCGCGTTCGAGTTCGCCACGGCCTACTCCAAGGAGCGCGTCCAGTTCGGCGTGCCGATCGCGATGCACCAGGCGATCCAGTTCATGATCGCCGACATGGCCACCAAGGTGCACCTGTCGCGCCTGGCCACCTGGAACTCGGCCGTGCTGCTCGACCAGGGCAAGCGCAACACGCTGGAGTCCTCGCACGCCAAGCGCTTCGCGGCGGACACCGCGATGGAGGTCGCCACGGACGCCGTGCAGGTCTACGGCGGCTACGGCTTCATCAAGGAGTACCCGGTCGAGAAGCTGATGCGCGACGCGAAGATCATGCAGCTCTACGAGGGCACGTCGCAGATCCAGCGCCTCGTGATCGCCCGCGAGACGCTGCTGCCCCGCCGCGCCGAGGAGCCGGCCGCCGCCTGACACCGGCCGCTCTCACCGCTGCGCCCGACGGGCCCGCCATGTGCGGGCCCGTCGTCTTCCTGCTCCCCGTCGTCCCCCGGTCTGAGCTACTGCGGTACGCGCGAGCTGATCGCCAGCCCGACCCCGGCGGCCACCGGGTCGCCGGGGAAGTCGTAGAACCTGCCCGGCTGCGCGCCCTGGCGGCCGAGCCCGACCCCGAGCGCCTCGAGCGCGCGGACCACTGCGCCAGGGGTCCTCGAGTCGTACACGGCGAAGCTGCGGTCGTTGGGCACGCCGACCGCCTGGCCGAGCGCGCTGCGCGCCGACCGCGCCAGGACCCGGTGCTCGGACTCGACCCCGAGGGCCTCGGCCATGATCCGCGCCTGCCGGGCGCGGGTGGCGCGCGCGAACGTCGAGACGCCGGCGAGGTAGCCGCTGATCTCGATGTTCTCGACGGCCTCGATCGACGCGAACAGGCCCGCGCCGCCGCCGCCGAACGCGGCGTCCGGGATCCAGAAGCGCAGCGTCAGCGGCTTGCCGTCGAGGTGCTCCTCCAGCGCGGTGAGGTGATCGAACTCCGCGGTGATCGCGGCCCGCAGCACCTCGGTGAACTGCGCCGACGGCGTCCCCGGGGCGCGCGCGATCGCCTCGGTGAGGAACGTCACCGCCAGGCTCTCGGACGTCGCGAGCGCCGACGAGATCCGCCGCAGCGCCGTGTGGTCGGCGCCGTCGCCCGACGCCGCGGCCGCCGACGGCAGGCCGAGGACCCCGGCGGCGGCCAGGCTCGCCGCGGCGCCCTCGAGCATCCGCCGCCGCGTCGAGCGGCCCGCTCCGGCGTCCTCCAGCACCCGGTCGAGCTGGTCCAGGTCACCTGCGTCGCGCGGTCCGGTGGCCGCGCCGGCGTCGTCGATCACGATCGGCTTCCCCTCGGTGAACGGTCGGCGGTGAGGCGAGTATGCGCGCATCCGCCGCGCGCGGCCAGGTGAGAAAGGCCACCAGGCGGGCGGCGCGGGACGGCCCGGCGGCGCCGGGCCCGCGCGGTCCCGGCACCCGGGCGGGGCGGCATACTGGCCCGATGCGCAAGGGCGCCCAGCGAGCGACGCAGGAGGCCGTCGCCGGCGCCGCGCCGCTCGACCAGGCGCGCGCGGC
>JAICJK010000421.1 GCA_025928415.1 Solirubrobacteraceae bacterium
CACCGGCTCGGAGCCTCCCGCGCCGTGCGGCGCGGCGGCCGCGCCCGCCGCGCCGGGCGCGCCCGGCGTGCCGCGGCGCAGCAGCGCGTGCAGCCGCTCGAGCACCTCGTCGAGGTCGAACGGCTTGGTCACGTAGTCGTCGCCGCCCGCCCGGAACCCGGCCAGCCGGTCGGTGAGCGCGTCGCGCGCCGTCAGGAACAGGACCGGCGTCCACACCCCGCGGCTGCGCAGCGCCTGGCAGACGTCGCGGCCGTCGGCGTCCGGGAGGCCGACGTCGACGACCAGCGCGTCAGGCGGCTCGGGCCCGGCGGCGGCCTCCAGCAGCTCGCGCCCGGTGCCCACCGCGCGCGCCTGCAGGCCCTCGGCCCGCAGCGCCCGCACCAGCACGTCGCGCAGCTGCGCGTCGTCCTCGGCGATCAGCAGGCGGCTGGTCACGGCCGCCCGCGCGGGTCAGGCCGAGCAGCGCTCGCAGAGCCCGTGGACCGTGAGCTCGCAGACCGCGCTGCGCAGCCCCACGCGCCGGGCGACCCGCCGCAGCGCTCGCTGCAGGCGGGCATCCCGGTAGGGCTCGATCCGTCCGCACTCCTCGCAGACCAGCCGGACGTCCCCATCGTCGGCCGGCAGCTCGAGGAGCTCCTCGCCGGACAGGCGCCGCTCCCGCCACGGCAGCTTCCTTGCGATGACGGCGCTGTCCATGCTGGGCAGTGTGGCGCGGGCACCTGAACGCCTCCTGAACGGCCGGGCCGCGGCACGGCGTCAGCTCACGCCGTAGAGGCGCTGCAGACCGGGGGCGTCGCGCTGCTCGAGCGCGAGGCGCAGCAGCGCGGCGTAGTGCCCGCGCTGCAGCCGGCCGGGGGTCAGCCGCCCGGCCTCCTTCAGCGCGCGGTGCATCCAGCACGTCACGAACAGCGGTTCGACGAGATCGCGCTGCAGGCCGATCGCCGCGCAGTGCGCGGCCACGGCGCTCGCCAGGTCTCCCATCAACGGGCCGTCCTGCAGCCAGCCGCGGTGGATCGCCTGCATGGCGTCCCGCGCGCCCGCGGCCCGGCCGACCGTCACGGCGTGGCTGCGCGCGAAGTACAGCGCGTCCCACAGCGGCATCCCGCGGCGCTCGAACGCCTCCCAGTCCAGGAAGACCGGGCGCCCGTCGGCCGTCACCAGGACGTTCCAGGTCCCGGGGTCGCCGTGCTGGAAGACGAGCGGGATCGGCCCCGCGGCCGCGATCCGGTCCAGCAGCCCGTCGAGCGCCCTGCGCTCGGCAGGCGCGAGGTCGTAGATCGCGTCGAAGCGGTCCCGCAGGTCGCCCAGCGCGGCGGCGACGTCGCCCGCGCCCGCCGACGGCGCCGCGCTGCGCTCGCCGAGGTCCAGCAGCCAGCGCAGCCCCGCGCCTGCCAGCGGGCAGTCGGGGGCGGCGCTCGTGCGCGCCCGCAGCGGGGCGCCCTCGACGGCGGTCTCCCCCACCACCGCCAGCCCGGCGTGCTCGCCGGCGAAGGCGGGGCGCGGCAGCGTGGCGGCGTCGCCGATGCCGGCGTCGCGCAGGCACGCCAGCGCCGCCCACTCGTTCTCCAGCCGGGCGTTGAGGTGGCCCTCGCGCGTCAGCTTGACCACCCAGCGCGGAGCCGTGGCGGCGGGGCCGTCGAACACGAAGAGGATCGCCTTGCGGGACGCGTACTCCGAAGGGGCGGAGAGGCCGACGGTGCAGCCGGTCAGGTCGGTGCCCGCGGCGGCCGCGATCTCGCGGACGTAGGCGGGCGGCGCGCCTCCGCACAGGGTCGACAGGCTGCCGGCCCGCTCGCCGCGCGGGGTGCGGCGCACGAGCCGCCGGACCGCGCGCCGCAGGGGCGTGCGGCCGGCGCCCTCCGGGCCGGAGCCCCGCAGGAAGGCGACCGTCCGGGTGTCGCCGAGCGCGGCGGCCTGGCGGACCTCCCCCGAGCCCGGGGCGAGCCAGAGGCCCGTGCCGCCCGTGGCCGCGGCGTCCTCGCCGGCGGCGACGGCGGCGTCGGCGTCGGCGAAGACGACGGCGGCGCGGGCGAGCAGCGCCTCGTGCACCGGCCGCGGGAGCGACGGGCGGGCGCCCGTGACCACCGCGAGGTCGGCGATCACGCCGTCGAGGCGATCGTCGGCGGCGGTCAGGAGCTCGGCCTCGGGCCGGCCGAGCCTGGCCACCGCCTGGACCGCCGCCGCCTGCTCCCCCTTGCCCGGGACCACGACCACCCGATCGGCCAGGCGGCAGAGCGTCAGCAGCGTGGCCTCGCCGGGCAGTCCGAGGCAGAGCACGGTCGCGAGCTCGAGCGTCGGCAGCAGGAACGTCCAGGCCGCCCCCGCGACGCGGCCCCGCAGGTTCGTGCCGACGGCGAACGGCGTGGCCAGCGTGTGCTCGAGGACGCCCCCCGGCAGCTCGCGCCCCGCGCCTGGGGCCATCATGCTCACGCCGGTCCCGCGGCGGTACGGGCGTGCATGGCGACTCCGGGACGCATGGCACCGGCACCTTACGCGGCTTCGTGGCAGATGTGACCTGGACGAAGGCCGTGTTCTGCCGCCCTCGGGAGCTGGAGGTGCTGCGGCCACCCGCGGCGCCGCTCGTCACTTTGCACAGAAATCCGGCGTCAGGCGATGCACTTGATGCCGGAGGCGATCAGCGGCGCCTGCCGCGGGCAGAGCAGCAGTGCATCACGAACCCTCCCCCAAGAGGTCCCCGAGGGCCCCGGCGCTCCCCCCGCCGGGGTCCTCGCTCGTCCCGACCGGTTGCCCGCAGACGCACGGCGGACGATGATCCGCACATGGCGACCAGCCCCGACCTGCCGGGCGGACCGCGCCTGCCGACGGCGCTCCAGGGCCTCTGGTACGGCCTCGCGCCGTACGGGTTCTTCGAGGCGGCCCGCCGCCGCCACGGCGACGTCTTCACGGTCCGCATCCCCGGGGCGACGTGGACGGTCCTGGCCGATCCGTCCGCGATCCGCGAGGTCTTCACCGGCGACCCGGACGTCCTGTGGTCGGGCGAGGCCAACGAGGCGCTGAGCCCGCTGATCGGGCGGCGCAACCTGCTGCTGCTCGACGGCGCCGACCACCTGCGCCGGCGCCGGGTGCTGCTGCCCCCGTTCCACGGCGCCCGGATGCGGGAGTACCGCGAGATCATGAGCGAGGCCGCCGACCGCGAGCTCGACGCCTGGCCGGCCGGACGGCCCG
>JAICJK010000604.1 GCA_025928415.1 Solirubrobacteraceae bacterium
ACCAGCGCCTGCCACGGATACGTCGACGTCGACACGGTGCCCCCGCCGACGATGCGGGGGGTGATGGTCATCGCTCCGGCCGCGGCGGGGGCGATCGCGAGCGCGGCCAGGGTGATGGCCAGGATGGGGAACCGGCGGCAGGACATCGAGGTCACCATCGGCCGAACCCACCGCGAACCTGAGAGGTGCGGTGCGCTTGCGGCGCGGGGACGCTATGACTCAGCCATGAGCGCCAATCTCGCCAAGATCCTGACCGACAGCGCAGAGCGCGATCCTGGCGCGACCGCGCTCAGACTCGACGACGCCGCCCTGAGCTACGCGATGCTCGACGAGGCGAGCGCCCGGGTCGCCGGCCTGCTGGCCGGCCGCGGCGTCGGGCCCGGCGACCGGGTGGGGCTGATGCTGCCCAACGTCCCCTATTTCGCCGCCGCCTACTACGGGATCCTGCGCCTCGGGGCCGTCGTGGTCCCGATGAACGTGCTGCTCAAGGCGCGCGAGGTGGGCTTCTACCTCGCCGATCCCGCGGCCAGGCTCGTGTTCGCCTGGCACGACTTCGCGGACGCCGCGCAGGCCGGCGCCACCGAGGCCGGGGCGGAGCTCGTCCTCGTCGCCCCCGGGGAGTTCGAGCAGCTCCTGGCGGCCGCCGAGCCGCGCGCCGAGGTCGCCGGGCGCGCCGCGGACGACACGGCGGTGATCCTCTACACGTCTGGGACCACGGGCAAGCCGAAGGGCGCCGAGCTGACCCACGACAACCTGCGCCGCAACGCGGACGCGGCGCGCGGGCTGTTCGGCCTCGGCGCCGCCGACGTCGCGCTCGGGGCGCTGCCGCTGTTCCACTCCTTCGGGCAGACGTGCGGGCTCAACGCGACGATCTCAGGCGGCGGCTGCCTGACGCTGATCCCGCGCTTCGACCCCGGCAAGGCGCTGGAGATCATCCAGCGCGATCGGGTGGGCATCTTCGAGGGCGTCCCCACGATGTACTCGGCGATGCTCCATCACCCGGACGCCGACGCGTACGACACCTCGAGCCTGCGGATCTGCGTCTCGGGCGGATCGGCGATGCCGGTCGAGGTCCTGCGCGCCTTCGAGGAGCGCTTCGGGTGCAAGGTCCTGGAGGGCTACGGGCTGAGCGAGACCTCGCCGGTGGCGTCGTTCAACCATCCCGACCGCGAGCGGAAGCCGGGCTCGATCGGCACCCCGATCGAGGGCGTGGAGATGAAGGCCGTCGACGAGGACGGGGCCGAGGTGCCCGGCGGCGAGGTCGGCGAGATCGTCATCCGCGGCCACAACGTCATGAAGGGCTACTGGGAGCGGCCGGAGGCCACCGCGGAGGCGATCCGCGACGGCTGGCTCTCCACCGGGGACATGGCGCGCGTCGACGAGGACGGGTACTTCTTCATCGTCGACCGCAAGAAGGACCTCATCATCCGCGGCGGCTACAACGTCTACCCGCGCGAGGTCGAGGAGGTGCTCTACGAGCACCCGGCCGTCCGCGAGGCCGCGGTGGTCGGGATGCCCGACGACGACCTCGGGGAGGAGGTCGGCGCGGCGGTGGCGCTGAAGGAGGGCCGGGAGCTCGGCGCCGACGAGCTGCAGGCCTTCGTGCGCGAGCACGTCGCCGCCTACAAGTACCCGCGCCGCATCTGGTTCGTCGACGAGCTGCCCAAGGGCCCGACCGGCAAGATCCTCAAGCGCGAGATCGAGCCGCCCGCGTAGGTCGCGGAGCGCGGCCGGCAGCGGCGGCCTCGCGCGGGGTCACCCGCCGAGCGCGAGGACCCCGGCCGCGATCCCGGCGCCGCCGACGAGCAGCCCGAGCGCCGTGAACCGGCGCGCCGACGGCCGCGCGCCCGCC
>JAICJK010000179.1 GCA_025928415.1 Solirubrobacteraceae bacterium
CCGCTCATCGGCCCGCGGTCGCTCCCGCGGGCGCAGCTCGCGCCCGGCGACCTCGATCGCCCGGACGCCGGGCGGCCCGTCGACCACGCGGACGGGCAGCGTCTCGCCGCCGAGCCGGCGCTCGAGCCGCCCGGCGTCGCCGGCGACCTCGATCCAGCCGATGGCGCCCGACGCGGCCGGGGCGGCGCCCGCCGCATCGCGCTCGATGAAGAAGGGCAGGAAGGGCTCGGCGAGCGACTCCGCGACCCCGGTCAGCCGGGCCGTCCTCCCCTGCCGCCCGACCGTGGTGACCGGCGTGCCCAGATGCGCCGCGACGACCGCCGCGTCCGCCCGCGCCGCGGGCGCGGCGAGCGCCTAGAGTCCGCGCATGGCCCACGGCGCCGGCCTCGGCGAACGGGACGAACGGGTACCTGGCGGGACGGCCGCGCCGGCCCGCGCCCTTGCCGCGCCGCGGCGGCTCTCGCCCGACGCCCGCGCGCTGCTGATCATCGTGGCGGCGGTCGTGCTGGCCAACCTCCCCTACGTCCTCGGGATCTTCGAGGCCGACCCGCTCGGGCCGCGCAGCGGGCTGGTCAGCGCCTTCGTGCCCGGACCGCTCGGCGGCGGGCCGACGATCGACCCCAACAACGGGTTCATCTCGCAGGCCCTGACGCACCGCGCCGTCCTGGACTGGCTCGACCTGCGCTGGCCGTGGTGGAACCCGTATCAGGCGACCGGAGCGCCGCTGGCCGGGGACATGCAGTCCGCCGCCCTGTTCCCGCCCTCGCTGCTGACGCTGCTGCGCGACGGCCAGCTCTACGAGCGGATGCTGCTCGAGATCGTCGCCGGCCTCTCGACGTTCCTGCTGCTGCGCCGCCTGTCGATCGGCCGCCGCGCCGCGGCGCCGGCCGCGATCGCGTTCGCGCTCAACGGGACGTTCGCGTGGTTCTCGCACGCGGCCGTGAACCCCGTCGCGTTCCTGCCGCTGCTGCTCCTGGGCATCGAGAGCGCCTATGCCGCCAGCGTCGCCCGGCGGGGCGGCGGCTGGTGGCTGATCGCCGTCGCGGGCGCGCTGTCGATCTACGCGGGGTTCCCCGAGGTCGCCTACATCGACGGGCTGCTCGCCGTCGCGTGGCTGATCTGGCGCGCGGCCTGCCTGGAGCGGGGACGGCTGCCGGCGCTCGCGGGGAAGGCGGCGGCCGGTGCGGTCGCCGGGGTGCTGCTGGCCGCGCCGCTGCTGATCGCCTCGATCCACTTCCTCGGCCAGACCGACCTCTCGCGGCACGACGCCCGCGCGTTCGGGGACGTCCACCTGTCGCTGGCGGCGCTGCCGCAGCTCGTGCTTCCCTACGTGTACGGGCCCATCTTCGGGGCCAGCGACCCGAAGTTCGCCCTGATGAACATCTGGGGCGGCGTCGGCGGCTTCCTCTCGATGTCGCTGGTGATGTTCGGCCTGCTGGGCCTGCTCTCCCCCGGCAGGCGCGGCCTGCGCGTGATGCTGGTGGCCTGGCTGGCGTTCGCGCTGTCGCTGATGTACGCGCCGCCCCCCGGGCTCACCGACGTGGTCGGCGCGCTCCCCGGGATGTCCCGGGTGATCTTCTCGCGGTACGCGTTCGCGTCGGTCGAGCTCGCGGTGATCGTCCTGGCCGCGCTCGGGCTGGACGCCGTCATCAGGGCGCGGGTGCCCCGCCGGCGCGTGCTCGCGGCGGCGTCGGCGTCGCTGGCCGTCGTCGCGGTCGCGGCGATCGGCGCCGGCCCGCTGGCCGACCGGGCCGGGGTGGCCTTCAGCCACCGCCCCTACCTCGTCGTGGCCGTCCTGTGGGGCGCCGGGATCGTCGCGGTCGCGGCGGCGAGCGCCCTCGTGCGCCCGCACGGCACGCGCGCGCTGCTGGTCGGCGTCGTCGTCGCGGGCGAGGCGCTGGTGCTGTTCGCCGTCCCGCAGCTCTCCGCCCCGCGCAGCGTGCAGGTCGACCTCGCGCCGGTGACGTTCCTGCAGCGCCACCAAGGGCTGTCGCGCGTCTTCGCGCTCGGCCCGCTCGCGCCCAACTACGGGTCCTACTTCGGCGTCGCGTCGCTGAACAACGACGACTTCCCGCCCGCGCCGTTCGCCCGCTACGTGCGCGAGCACCTCGACCGCTACGTCGAGGCGACGGTCTTCGTGGGCACCGGGCAGGGCGGCCGCTCGCCCTGGGTGCCCTCGCCGCGCGACGAGCTGCTGCGCAACCTGGACGGCTATCGCGCCGCGGGCGTCGCCTACGTGCTCACGCCCGCCGGCAAGCCGCTGCCGACCGGGCCGGGGACGTTCGCGCTGGCGGCGCGGACGCCGACCACGTGGATCTACCGCCTGCCCGGGGCGGCCTCCTACTTCACCGCGAGCAGCTCCGGATGCTCGGTCCGCCCGCACGGGCGGCGGCGCGCGGACGTGTCCTGCCCGGGGCCCGCCGTGCTCGTGCGGCGGGAGACCGACCTTCCCGGCTGGACCGCCCGGGTGGACGGGCGCGAGGTGCCGATCGGCCGCGACAGCGGGCTGTTCCAGGCCGTGCGGGTCGGGGCGGGATCGCACCGGGTCACGTTCAGCTACGCGCCGCGCCACGTCGGCTGGGGCTTCGCGGGGCTGGCCGCCGGATGCGCGTGGCTGCTCGGCGCCGCGGCGCTGCGCCGCCGCCGGCCCGCGGACCTCAGCGCTCGGCCGGCGAGATCACCGGCTTGACGTCGACGACGGGCGTCCCGTCGAGCGCCTCGAGGTCGCGCACCAGCAGCCGGCGGCCGTCGGCGTCGACCGAGGCGACCCGCACCCGGTGCAGCCCGATCGGGTTCGGGCGGTCCGGCGAGCGCGTGTTGAACACCCCCTGCTCCGGGTTCGCGGGGTCGCTGCGCGGGTGCACCCGCAGCACGTCGCGGCGAGCGCGGTGCAGCCAGGTGAGGACGAGCAGCTCGTCGCCCGCGCGGATGCCGTCCAGCCCGGCGCGCACGCCCGGCTCGAACACGAGCCAGGCGTCCGGCGAGCCCTCGTCGCCCTGCTTGGGCGCGGTCGCGCGATCGGTGAGCGGCGACGCGACCGTGGCGATCGCCTGCAGCTCCATCGGCTCAGGACCCGGCACGGCCGCCGTCCTTCGCCGCGGGGACGTAGGTCAGGACGATCGTCTCGCCCGCCGGCTGGGCGCCGGTCAGCCGCAGGACGCTCGGCGCGGGCGTCTGGGCGAACAGCCGCTTGCCGGCGCCGAGCACCGTCGGGTAGACCATCAGCCGCCACTCGTCGACGAGGTCGTGCTCGAGCAGCGTCGCGGTCAGGGCGATGCTCCCGTTGACGAGGATGTCGCCGTCGACGTCGCGCTTGAGCTGCGCGACGGCCCCGGCGACGTCGGCGTCGATCACCGTGGAGTTGCTCCAGCCGGGCTCGGCCAGGGTCGTCGAGACGACGTACTTGGGCATCGTGTTGAACTTGTCGGCGAACTCGCCGGTCCGTGAGGGCCAGGCCTCGGCGAAGCCCTCGTAGGTGACGCGCCCGAGCAGCAGCGCGCGGGCCGCCATGACCTCGTCGAGCTTGAACCTGTCGCCCTCCTCGCCGCGGTCGAACTCGAACGCCCAGCCGCCGCGGTCGAAGGCCTCGGCGCCTCCCGGGTCCTCGACGACGCCGTCGAGGGTCATGAACTGCGATACGACGATGCGTCCCATCTCCTCCGCTCCCCTGCTCGTGATCGGTGTGTGCACTGCAGACGGCGCGCGGCACGAGGACTCATCGCGGCGGGGCCTCAGGGCGCCTGCTCGCGGCGGGCGCGGCGCAGGCCCGCGCGGCGGCTGTGCGACCACAGGTGATCGCCGCCCGCCCACGCCGCGAAGACGAGGCCGCCGACGGTGCCGGTCACGGTCAGCAGGAGCCCGGCGGCGGCCGCGGCGGCGACGCCCTGGCTGCCGAGGATGAGGACCGCCGCCGCGGCGCCGACGCCCGGCCCGACCGGGAGCTGGCCGAGCGTGACGACGGCGATCAGCACGGCGACGGCGTCGAAGATCGAGGCGTGGACGCCGACGGCGTGCAGTAGCATCCAGTTGCGGACGATCTGCGCGAACACGGCGATCAGCACGAAGCCGATCAGCCGGCTCCCGTGGCCCGCGCTGCGGACCACCGCCAGCCCCTTCCACAGCTCGCGGCCGGTGCTCAGGGCCAGACGCCGCATGCCGGCGCTCGCCGTCACGACGATCGCGACGGCGATCAGCGGCAGCCACCACGGCAGCCCGAGCGGCCCCACGAGCGTGAACGAGGTCAGGGTCGCGAGCAGCCCCTCGACGGCGATGATCGGGAACTCCGCGGCGATGAGCGTCGGCACCTGCGGGCTGACCGTCGGCGACGAGCGCCGCAGCGCCGCGATCCGCGCGGCGACCCCGAGCTGGGCGTTGAGCAGGCCGCCCAGGACCTGCATGCTCGACGCGCGGTACAGCACGCGCCGCTTCACGCTCCCGCCCGCCACCTCGATCGACAGGTGCCACGCCTCGCTGCGCGAGACCAGGGCGACGATCTGCAGCAGCGCGGTGACGACGAGGACCCACCACGACGGCCCCGACAGGGCCGTGGCGAACTCGTGACGCCGGCCGGCCAGCACCACCGCGAGGATCGCCGCGGTCCCCACCGACCCCACGATCGTAAGCGGGACCCGCCGGCGGCGCGCGAAGGCGCGGAGCCGGCGGACGAACGTCGCGATCCGGCCCGCCGCGCGGGGCGAGGCGACCGGCTCGCTACCCGCCGCCGGCAACGCCACTCCGGAGGATCGGACCAGGAGCGCCCACCGACGCGACGCTAGCGGCACGGCGCGCGCCGGGCGGCGTCCGCCGCGGGCCGTTCACCACCGCGGCGCGGCTTGCTCGCGCGCCGCGGGCGGCCGCGCCCGCGGGCGGGCGGGTATCTAGCGCGCGAGGAACGCCGCCACCGCTCCGAGGTCGCTGGTGAAGTCCCGCCGCGCGGCGCGCCGGGACTCGTCGTCCGGGGCGCGCAGGATCGCCGACGGGTGCGCGGTGGCGGTCACGAGCGCGGCCAGATCCGACGCGACGGGCCGGCCGCGCACCGCGCCGAGCTTGAAGGAGGGCCCGATGAGCGCCTTGCCGGCGGTCGCGCCCAGCAGGACCAGCACCTCGGGCCCGACGGCGGCGAGCTCCGCGCGCAGCCACGGCAGGCAGGCGTCCATCTCGAAGCGCTTGGGGGTCTGGTGGATACGCCGCTTGCCGCGCTCCTCGAACTTGAAGTGCTTGACGACGTTCGTGATGTAGACGTCGCGACGGTCGATCCCGGTGGCCGCGAGCGCCTTGTCGAGCTCGCGACCCGCGGGCCCCACGAACGGGTGCCCCGCGAGGTCCTCCCGGTCGCCGGGCATCTCGCCGACCATCATCACCCTGCTGCGCTTGAGCCCCGCCCCGAAGACGGTCTGCGTCGCGGGGGCGTGGAGGTGGCAGCCGCGGCAGGCGGCCGCCGCCGCGCGCAGCGCGCGCAGATCCCGGCGCGCAGGGAGGAACGGCGTGGCGTCGGCCCGGTGCTCGGTGCGTTCCACGCACCGGTGCTACCCCGGCGCGAGATCCTCTAGCCTGGACCCGACCCGATCGAGAAGGGGGTGAGCCAGGTGCTCACGATGACCCAGACCGCCGCCGAGGCACTCGACGCCGTCGCGGCGTCCGCATCGGCGCCGGAGGGCGCGGGGCTGCGCATCGCGCGCGACCCGCAACCCGACGGGACCGGCGACCTCGCGGTGACGCTCGTCGACCGGCCGCAGCCGACCGACCAGATCGTCGAGGGCGGCGACACTGCCGTGTTCGTCGAGGCGGAGACCGCTCCGTACCTCGACGACAAGGTCCTCGACGCGCAGGTGCAGGACGGCCAGGTCGGCTTCATGCTGGCCGAGCGGGACGCGTCGGCCTGATCGAGGCGGGCGTGCGGCGCTGTCACGCGTGGCAGCG
>JAICJK010000650.1 GCA_025928415.1 Solirubrobacteraceae bacterium
AGCGCCTCGCCGCCGACCGCGGCGCGGACCGGGCCCAGGCCCGCGAGGTTCGCGGCCGCCACGCCGAGCGGGAAGGCCGCCGACAGGGCGCGCGCACGCAGCGGCGTGCCCCGCCCGCGCCGGCTCAGCAGCGTCCAAGCGCGCATCGAAACCTGCTGGCGGTGCGCCGACCACGTCCCGGACGCGGTCTGCGCGACGACGTCCAGCCAGGCGTAGAGCGGGGCGAGCGCGGCCTCGAAGTCCCCCGGCGTCGCCATCCCGGGCACGGGCCCGACGATGCGCTCCATCGCGCCCGCGGCCAGTCGCTCGAAGGTGGGGACCGTCAGGAAGCGGTCGAGGTAGTGGCCGTGGAAGGCGTAGACGTCCTCCCGCAGCCAGAGGCCCGGGTGCACGACCTCGAGCCGCGCCGGCCGCGCGGCCTCGGCCAGCCGCGCGAGCCCCCACGACGCCCCGGCGCCCACGCGCTCCTCGAGGCCTAGGGCGGCGGGCGGCCCGTCGGCGCCGCGCGCATGCAGCCAGGGGGCGATGAGCTGGTGGTCATGGTTGCCCACGACGAGCACGATCAGGCCGCCGGGCCCGAGCGCGGCGCCGAGCGCCGCGAGCACGGGCTCGGCGACCTCGAGCACGACGCGCAGCGGCCCGTGGCGCAGCTCGACCGTGTCGCCGAGCAGCACCAGGCGCTCGACTCCGGTCGCCGTCAGGTACTCGCACAGCTCGGCCAGCGGTCCCTCGCGGCGCAGCACGTCGCGCGACGCCGCCGTGCCGAGGTGGAGGTCCGAGATGACGAGCGTCTGCACCGAGCAGCCCAGGCTACTGCGGCGGGGGCGTCAGGCCTCCGCGGCCGCCATCGCCTGGCGGATGGTCTTCGGGAGCATGAAGCGCACGTCCTCCTGCATGACCTCGAACTCCTCGACGGCGTGCGTGCCGCGCCGGCGGAAGAAGCCGACCAGGCGCTGCACGAGCTCCTCGGGGGCGCTGGCGCCGGAGGAGATGCCGAGCGTGGTCACGCCCTGCAGCCACTCGTCGCGGACCTGGCCCTCGTGGTCGATCAGGTGCGACGCGGCGCCGTGCTCGCGCGCGACCTGGACCAGGCGGTTGGAGTTCGACGAGTTCCTCGAGCCGATGACGAGCACCAGCTCGCAGTGGGCGGCCATCTGCTTGACGGCGGCCTGGCGGTTCGTGGTCGCGTAGCAGATGTCGTCGGTCCGGGGACCGGTGATCGCGGGGAACCGCTCGCGCAGGCGGGCGATGATCTGGCGCGTCTCGTCCACCGACAGCGTGGTCTGCGAGATGTAGGCGAGCTTGTCGGGGTCGGGGACCTCGAGCGCCTCCACGTCGGCCTCGGTCTCGACGAGCACGATGTGGTCGGGCGCCTCGCCCATCGTCCCCTCGACCTCCTCGTGGCCGTCGTGGCCGATGAGGACGATCGTGTAGCCGTCGGTGGCGAACTTCAGCGCCTCGCGATGCACCTTGGTGACCAGCGGGCAGGTCGCGTCGATCGTGCGCAGGTTGCGCCGCGCGGCCTCCGCGTGGACCATCGGCGAGACGCCGTGGGCGGAGAAGACGGTGATCGCGCCCTCGGGGATCGAGCCGTCGAGCTCGTCGACGAAGA
>JAICJK010000607.1 GCA_025928415.1 Solirubrobacteraceae bacterium
GCGCGTTGAGCTCGCGGATCGCCCGCTCCAGGTACTTCTCGCGGATCTCGTCGTCGGTCGCAGGCATGGGCAAGGTGGGCCCGTCCTTTGACGGCTCGCGGGGGTGCTCCTGCTCCTGCATCACGCCTTGCGCGTCGCGCGGCGCACCCGCCGCGCGCGCCGCGCGGCGCGCGCCCCGGACGGCGTCGCCTTGGTCTCGAGGAACTTCAGCGCCTGCACGTAGAGCAGGCTCGACGGCTTGGTCCGGATCTCCGCCGCGCGCAGCGCCTCCATGAACTCGCCGGGCCCGTCGAAGTCCGGCATCCGGATCCGCACGGAGCCGAGCCCGGGGGCGACGTGGGCGTCGGAGCCGGCGCCGGCGACGATCCGGTACTTGGCCGCGAAGCGCTCGGCCTCCTCGTTGAACGACCCGATCGCCACGCGCGGGTTGTAGATCTCGATCGCGTCGATCTCCTCCACGATCGTCAGCAGGTGCTCGTAGTCCGGCACGGCGTGCATGCGGTCGAACGGGTGCGGGACGTAGACCAGGCCGCCCTGGCGGCGGATCTCCGCGACCGTCTCGGCGAGCGTCAGCCCGCGGGGGATGACCTCGTCGAGGAACAGCCCGATGACCTCGCCCTGGCTGGCCGTCTTGACCTCCTCGGCGACGATCACCTTCACGCCGTAGCGCTCCGCCTTGGCCTGGGCCTCCAGCGCGCCCGAGACGACGTTGTGGTCGGTGACCGCGATCGCCCCGAAGCCCTGGTCGCGCGCCGTGGCCAGCAGCACCTCGACGGGCGTCGCGCAGTCCGGGGAGTGGTCGGTGTGCATGTGCAGGTCGACGTCGATCAGGCGCCGCCCGGCCAGGCGCCGGCGCAGCCCGGCGTCGCCGCCGACGGGGTGCCGCCGCGCCGCGACCGACGCGTAGACCGCCTCGAGCTCGTCGGTCATGCGGTCCCAGGTCAGCGTCTCGCGCAGCGGTTGCGCGCCCGCCCGCAGGCGCGCGCGCAGCTCGCCGTCGCCGATCAGCCGCGCGAGCTGGCCCGCGCAGGCGTCCGGGTCGCCGGGGTCGAACAGCAGCCCGTGGTCGCCCTCGCCGAGCACCTCCTCGTAGACGGCCAGGCTCGACGCGAGCGGGACGGCCCCGGCGGCGATCGCGCGCAGCGCCAGCCCCGGCGCGGGCTCGGCGCCGTCGGAGCCCAGCACGCAGACGTCGGCGGCGCGCAGCGCCTCCGCCTCGCCGTCCTCGGCGAACGTCACGCGGGCCCGCAGGTCCTCCCGCAGCGGGATCGACGAGGACGCCCCGCGGTCGGTGACGACCGTCGCGCGCCAGGGGACGTCGGCCCGCAGGCGGCGCAGCGCGCGGAGGAACAGGCGCAGCGCGCCGCGCTCCTCGTCGTCGACGAACGCGATCCGGACGGTCCCGTCGCCCTCGTCCTCGCGGGCGGGCGGTGGGCCGGCGGCGTCGGCGCCCGGGAGGACGACCCGGTAGTCGGCGGGGAAGTGGCGGTCCATGAGCGTCGCGGTCGCGGCGAAGCTCGCCACGCGCGCGTCGAGGCGCCCGAGGACGAGGTCGACCAGCCGGCGGGCGACCTGCGTCGACACCAGGCGCT
Source organism: Solirubrobacteraceae bacterium (assembly GCA_025928415.1). Taxonomy (GTDB): domain Bacteria; phylum Actinomycetota; class Thermoleophilia; order Solirubrobacterales; family Solirubrobacteraceae; genus Paraconexibacter. The sequence continues at coordinate 1,593 of JAICJK010000607.1, forward strand.
CGGTGGGGGCGTGGAAGGTCCCGACGTTCAGCGCCCGCGAGTGGCGCAGCGCGGTGCTGGCGACCGACGGCGCGAACGGCTCGTGGACGTGGCAGACGTCCAGCGCGGCCTCGCCGACGTGCTGCTCGCCCGTGCGCGCGACGTCGATCGGCTGCGCCCCCCGCCGGCGGGCGGCCGTCCCCGCGCCGCCGGCGATCGCCTCGCCCACCGCGAGCAGGCGGGGCGCGGCGCCGGGCGCCGGGACGGCGTGTCC
>JAICJK010000461.1 GCA_025928415.1 Solirubrobacteraceae bacterium
CGACGGGCTACAACCTGGCCAACGGCGGGCCGGTGCTGGCCTGGGGCGTGGAGGGCTACGTCGTGTCGTTCATCGCGCCGCACTCCCTGACCGCGCGCGCGCTCGTGGTCGCCCCGGACGACGAGCTGGCGGTGCACAACCGCGGGCGCGACGCCGTCGACGTCACCGTCGACGGGCGCCCCGTGGGCGAGCTCGCTCCCGGCGGCGTGATCACCACGCGGTTCCTCCGCGCCGCGGCCGACCTGGCGCAGGTCCCGGGGTCGTCGTTCTACCGGCGCCTGCGCGAGAAGTTCGGGCGGCTGGCCTCATGAGTCGCGGAGAGGTCGTCGGGCTGGACCACGTGCAGGTCGCGGCGCCCCGCGACCCCGAGGTCGAGGCGGAGGCCCGCGGCTTCTACGGCGGCCTGCTGGGCCTGGCGGAGCTCGAGAAGCCACCCGCGCTGGCCGCGCGCGGCGGCGTCTGGTTCGCCTGCGGCGCCCAGGAGCTGCACGTGGGCATCGAGGAGCCGTTCGCGGCGGCGCGCAAGGCGCATCCGGCGCTGCGGGTCGCGGGGCTCGAGGCCCTGGCCGAGCGCCTCGCCGGCGCGGGCGTCGAGGTGCGCTGGGACGCGGCGCTCGCCGACGTCGCGCGCTGCTACGTCGACGATCCGTGGGGCAACCGCCTGGAGCTCGTCGCGGTGGAGGACCGCCCCGTCACGCCGGGGTGACGGGGCCGCGCGCCGGGCCCCGGTCCATCCGCGCGCGCTGGTACACCGGCCGGGTGCTGCGAGAGCTCCGCGTCGAGAACCTCCTGCTGATCGAGCGAGCCGAGCTGCGCCTGGAGCCCGGTCTGAACGTCCTCACGGGCGAGACGGGGGCGGGCAAGACCGTCCTGGCGCACGCGCTCGACCTGCTGCTCGGCGGGCGCGCGCGGGCCGGCATCGTGCGGCCGGGCGCCGCGGAGGCCTACGTGGAGGGCACGTTCGACCTGCCCGAAGAGCTGCGGGGCGCGCTCGAGGCGCTGATCGCGCCCGACGCCGGGGAGCTCGTGCTCGCCCGGCGCGTCGGCGCCGAGGGCCGGACGCGGGCGGCGCTCAACGGCCGCTCGTGCAGCGTGGCCGACCTGCGGGACGTCGCGGCGGGCCTGATCGCCTTCTACGGCCAGCACGAGCACCGCAGGCTCACGCTCGCCTCCGCGCAGCTCGAGCTGCTCGACGCCGCCTGCGGGCCGGCGCAGGCCGAGCGCCGGGCGGCCTTCGCCGCCGAGCTGGCCCGCGCGCGGGCGCTCGAGGCGTCGCTGGATGAGCTGCGCGAGCGGGCGGGGGCGCGCGACCGCGAGCTCGACCTGCTCGAGTTCGAGATCGCCGAGATCGAGCAGGCCGACCCGACCGAGGAGGAGGACGCCGGCCTGGCGGCGCGGCGCGACCGGCTGCGCCACGTCGAGGCGCTGCGCGCCGCCGCGCTCGGCGGCGCAGAGGCGCTCGCGTCCGACGAGGGCGGGGGCGTCGGCGCGCTGCTGGCCGCGGGGGGCGCGGGGCTGGAGGGCGTGGAGGGCGTCGACCCCGCCCTCGACGGCCTCGTGGAGCGCTGGCGCGCGGTGGCCATCGAGGCGCAGGACCTCGCGGGGGAGCTGCGCGGCTACGGGGAGGGCCTGGAGGCCCAGCCGGGCGAGCTCGAGGTCGTCGAGGAGCGCTTGGCGGTGCTCGACCGGCTGAAGCGCAAGCATGGGGGCACGGTCGCGCTGGTGCTCGAGCATGCCGCGGCGTGCCGCGCGCGGCGCGACGAGCTGGCCGGCGCCGAGGTGGCGCTCGAGCGCGCGACCGCGGAGCTCGCGGCCGCGCGGGAGGGCCTCGAGCGCCGGGCGCAGGAGCTGCGCGCGGCGCGGATCGAGGCCGCGCCCGGGCTTGCCGCGGCGGTCCGCGAGCGCCTGGCGCACCTGGCCATGGAGGGCGCGGAGTTCGAGATCGCCGTCGAGCCGCGCGAGGAGCCGGTGGCGACGGGGGCCGACCACGTGGAGTTCCGCATCGCGGCGAACCCGGGGGTGCCGGCGGGGGCGCTGCGCGACATCGCCTCGGGCGGCGAGCTGTCGCGGGTGATGCTCGCGCTGATGGGCGTGGCCAGCGACGGCTCACAGGCGACGCTGGTCTTCGACGAGGTGGACGCGGGGATCGGCGGCGTGACGGCTCGCGCCGTCGGCGAGCAGCTCCGCGACCTGGCCGCGGGGCGGCAGGTGGTCTGCATCACGCACCTGCCGCAGATCGCGTCGCTCGCGGCGCGCCACTTCTCGATCGCCAAGGACGTCGACCGCGAGCCCGCGCGCACCACGGTCCGGACGCTGGCCGGCGCGGAGGTCGTCTCCGAGCTCGTGCGGATGCTCGGCGCCGGCGACGACGACGTCGCCGCGCGCCGTCACGCCAAGGAGCTGCTGAAGGCGGCGTAGGGGGCCGCGGGGGGCATCCCGCGGGGAGCGCGGCGGCGGGCCGCCGGCCTCCGGGGGCCGGGAGCGTCAGTCCTCGCCCGCGGCGAGCTGCAGCGCGACGGAGTTGATGCAGTAGCGCATCCCGCCCGCCTCGACCGGGCCGTCGTCGAAGACGTGGCCGAGGTGGCCGCCGCAGCGGGCGCACAGCACCTCGGTGCGGACCATCCCGTGCGTGCGGTCCTCGCGCAGCTCGACGTGCTCGGCGATGGCGGGCTCGGTGAAGCTCGGCCAGCCGCACTCGGAGTCGAACTTGGCGTCGGAGCTGAAGAGGTCGGCGCCGCAGCCCCCGCAGCGGTACATGCCGTCCTCCTTGGAGTACGCGTAGGCGCCGGTGAACGGCGGCTCGGTCGCGCCCCGCCGCAGGACCGCGTAGGCGTCCGGGTCGAGCTCCGCCCGCCACTGCTCGTCGGTCTTGGCGATCTTCTCG
>JAICJK010000385.1 GCA_025928415.1 Solirubrobacteraceae bacterium
GCGGCGCAGGTCGCCGACGGCCTGCGCGCCGCGGGCGTCGAGCTGCACCTCGGCGCCGAGGCGACGCGGGCGCAGCGCCGCCCGGACGGCAGCGTCGCGCTCGAGCTCGCGGGCGGGACGGAGCTGACGGGCGACGAGCTGCTGTGCGCGCTGGGCCGCGCCCCGCAGACCGCCGACCTCGGGCTGGAGACCGTCGGCCTGCAGGGCGGCGGCACGATCGACGTCGACGACGAGCTGGCCGTCGAGGGCCACCCGTGGCTGCGGGTCATCGGCGACGCGAACGGGCGCGCGCTGCTGACCCACGCGGGCAAGTACCAGGCCCGCGTGGCGACCGACTGCATCCTCGGGCGCCCGGCGCGGCTGCGCGCCGTCGCCGACGGCGACCGGACGCCGCGGGTGACGTTCACCGAGCCGCAGGTCGCGGCGGTCGGCCTCACGGAGGCCGCCGCGCGGGAGGCGGGGCTCGACGTCGAGGTCCTCGAGACCGGTACGAGCGCCAACGCCGGCGGCTCGTTCTACGGCCGCAACGCGCCGGGCACCGCGCGCCTGGTCCTCGACATGGGCCGCGAGGTCGTCGTCGGCGCGACGTTCACCGGCGCCGACGTCCAGGACCTCCTGCACGCCGCGACGATCGCCGTGGCCGCCGAGGTCCCGCTCGACGACCTCTGGCACGCGATCCCGGCCTTCCCCACGCGCAGCGAGGTCTGGCTGCAGTTCCTGGAGGGCTGGCGGGCCGCCCAGCGCGAGCGGGCGGCGGCCTGAGCGATGGCCACCGCGCACCGCCCCGCCCGCCGCGCGCTGTTCGCGCCCGAGCACGAGGACTTCCGCGAGAGCTTCCGCACGTTCCTCGAGCGCGAGGTCGTCCCCCACTACCTCGACTGGGAGCGCGAGGGCATCGTCCCGCGCGAGGTCTACGCCGCCGCGGGCGCCCACGGCTTCCTGGCCATGGCCGTGCCCGAGGAGCTCGGCGGCGCGGGGGTGGAGGACTTCCGCTTCAACGTCGTGATCGGCGAGGAGACGATGGCGGCGGGCGTGGCCGGCTTCGGCCTCGGGATCACCCTCCACAACGACATCTGCCTCCCCTACGTCCTGCACGGCACCACCCCCGAGCAGCGGGAGCGCTGGCTGCCCGGGATCGCGGCGGGGGAGCTCATCACCGCGGTGGCGATGACCGAGCCGGGGACGGGCTCCGACCTGGCTGGGATCGCGACGCGCGCCGTCCGCGACGGCGATCACTACGTCGTCAACGGCGCCAAGACGTTCATCACCAACGGCATCAACGCCGACCTGGTGATCACCGCGGTCCGGACCGACCCGGCCGAGCGCCACGCCGGCCTGAGCCTGGTGATGGTCGAGCGCGGGATGGAGGGCTTCGAGCGCGGGCGCAACCTCGAGAAGGTCGGGCTGCACTCCCAGGACACCGCGGAGCTGTTCTTCACCGACGTCCGCGTCCCGCTGGCCAACCGCCTGGGCGAGGAGGGCGAGGGGTTCGCCCGGCTGATGCGCAACCTCGCCCAGGAGCGCCTGTCGATCGCCGTGTCCGGGCTGGCCGCGGCGGCCGCCGCCCTGCGGTGGACGCTCGACTACGTGCGCGAGCGCCGCGCGTTCGGGCAGCCGATCGGGACCTTCCAGGCGACGCGGTTCACGCTGGCCGAGATCGCGACCGAGCTCGACGTGACCCAGGCCTTCGTGGACCAGTGCGTGGGCGAGCTCAACGCCGGGACGCTGACCCCGGAGCGCGCGGCGATGGCCAAGCTGTGGTGCACCGAGCTGCAGGGCCGCGTCGCCGACCGCTGCGTGCAGCTGCACGGCGGCTACGGCTACATGCTCGAGTACCCGATCGCGCGCGCGTTCGCCGACGCCCGCGTGACGCGGATCTACGGCGGCGCGAACGAGATCATGAAGGAGATCGTCGGGCGCTCGCTGGGGCTCTGAGCGCCCGCGCGGCCTCACGCCCCGCCGCGCCCGAGCGTTGAACGGCCATGCTCACCACCACCCTGCCCAGCCCGCTCGGCCCGCTCACGCTCGCGGCGTCGGACGGCGGCGCCCTGACCGGCCTGTGGACCGACGGGCGCGCGCCTGACCCCGCCTGGCGCGCGGACCGCGGCCCGTTCGCGACCGTCGCCGAGCGCCTGGAGGCCTACTTCGGCGGCGAGGTCGTCGACTTCGCCGGGCTGCCGACCGCCGCCGCCGGCACGCCCTGGCAGCGGCGCGTCTGGGCCGCGCTGCGCGAGATCCCCTACGGCGCCACGACGACCTACGGCGCGCTGGCCGCCCGCCTGGGCGCGCCGACCGCCTCCCGCGCCGTCGGCGCCGCCAACGCCCGCAACCCGATCTCGATCGTCGTCCCCTGCCATCGCGTGATCGGGAGCTCCGGCGCGCTGACCGGCTACGCCGGGGGACTGGACCGCAAGCGCGCTCTCTTGGCGCTCGAGACACTCAAGGCCGGCGCGGAGGTGCCGATCCCCGGGGCGTGACCGAGATGACGGCAGACACGCACGCGGCCGAGCGCTACCGGCTCGTGACCCGCAGCGACTTCGACGGCCTGGTGTGCGCGGCCCTGCTCAAGGAGCTCGGGATCCTCGACGACATCCTGTTCGTCCACCCCAAGGACATGCAGGACGGCAAGGTCGAGATCACCGACCGGGACATCACGACGAACCTGCCCTACGTCCCCGGGGTCCACCTCGCCTTCGACCACCACTCCTCGGAGTCCGAGCGCGTCGCGGGCGAGCACCCCGGCCACGTGATCGACCCGGGCGCCCTGTCGGCCGCGCGGGTGGTCTACGACCACTTCGGCGGCGCCGCGCGCTTCGCCGAGCACCGCATCTCGACCGAGATGATGGAGGCGGTCGACAAGGCGGACGCCGCGCGCTTCAGCGAGGAGGAGATCCTCGACCCGTCCGGCTGGATCCTGCTCAGCTTCCTGATGGACCCGCGCACGGGCCTCGGGCGCTTCCGCGACTTCCGCATCTCCAACTACCAGCTGATGATGCAGCTCATCGACGACTGCACGCGGCTGACGGTCGACGAGATCCTCGAGACGCCGGACGTCGCCGAGCGCGTCGCGCTGTACCGCGAGCACGGCGACCTGGCGGTCGGCCAGATCAAGCGCCGCTCGCGCGTCCACGGCGACGTGGTCGTGCTCGACCTCCGCGACGACGAGGTCATCCACCCCACGAACCGCTTCACGCTCTACGCGCTGTTCCCGCAGTGCAACCTGTCGATCCACGTGCTCTGGGGCCTCAAGCAGCAGAACACGGTGTTCGCGATGGGCAAGTCGATCATCAACCTCACGAGCGACGTCGACGTCGGAGCGCTCATGCTCTCCTACGGCGGCGGTGGCCACGAGGCGGCGGGCACGTGCCAGGTCGCCAACGACGAGGCCGCGCTCGTGCTCGGCGAGCTCATCGAGCAGACGCGCGGCACGCAGCTGCGCCGCGTCGCCTAAAGGATCGCTTGCGCCACGCCGGCGAGCGGATCGCGCAGCACGCCTGACGC
>JAICJK010000263.1 GCA_025928415.1 Solirubrobacteraceae bacterium
CCGCCGAGGACGGCGTCCGGCGCCAGTTCGCGCACGATCCGCCGGGCGGTCAGCACCGCGCCCGCCGCGCGCGCCGCGGCCCGCGCGGCCGGGAGCGGGGGCGTCCGGCTGAGGCCCTCGACGCGCAGGCGGCGCAGCTCGTAGCCCGCGGCGGGCACGAGCTCGGCCTCGGCCCGTTCGCCACCCGCGAACACCACGCGCGCGCCCTCAGCCTGAAGCGCGTCGGCGACCGCCAGCGCGGGCACCACGTGCCCCGCCGTCCCCCCGGCCGCGATCAGGACGCTTGCCATGCGTGGATCCTTGCGGACGGGCGACGACCTTGAGGTGCGCCACCCCGCCGTTGGCCACGTTCAGCAGCAGCCCCATCGCGGCGAGCAGCACGATCAGGTTCGTCGAGCCGTAGGACAGGAACGGCAGCGGGACGCCCGTGAGGGGCGCCAGGCCCAGGACGGTGAAGACGTTCAGGCAGCCCTGGCAGAGGATCAGCGACGTCACCCCGGTGGCCAGCAGCTTGGCGTAGGAGCCGCGGGCGGCCTTCGCGACCCGCAGCCCGGCGTAGGCGATCAGGCCGTAGAGGAACAGCACCGCGCTGACGCCGACGACCCCGAGCTCCTCGCCGATGATGGCCAGGATGAAGTCGGTGTGCGCCTCGGGCAGGTAGAAGATCTTCTGCACCGAGTGACCGAGGCCGCGCCCGAGCAGCCCGCCGGACCCGAGCGCGATCTGGCCCTGCACGGACTGGAAGCCGCTGGTGCCCGCGTTGGCCCAGGGATCCAGGAACGACGTCAGCCGCGCCCGGCGGTAGGGCTCGATCAGCGCGTAGAGCAGGATCAGGGCGGCGAGCACCGCCGCGGCGAGCACCAGGTGGCGGATCGGGATGCCGGCCGCGACGAGCAGCGCGGTCAGCGTGAACCCGATGACGAGCATCGTCCCCAGGTCGGGCTGGGAGGCGATCAGCAGGCACGCGCAGGCCGCCACCGAGATCAGCGGGACGAGCAGCCGCGGCTCGTGGACGATCCTGGGACGGCTGGCCAGCAGCTTGCAGGCGTAGAGGACGAGCGCGAGCTTCATCAGCTCCGACGGCTGGAACTGCAGCGGGCCCGCGCCCAGCCAGCGGCGCGCGCCGTTGACGGTCACGCCGACGCCGGGCAGCTTGACGGCCACCAGCAGGACGAAGCTCAGCGCGAGCAGCGGGCCGGTCGCGCGGATGACCGCGTCGAGCCCGCGGCGCGCGGTGACCTGCATCACCACGAGCCCGATGGCCCCGTACATGACGTACTTGACGAGGAAGGCGCTCCCGTCGCCCTGACCCTGAAGCAGGGTGCGCGCGCTCGAGGCGCTGTAGACCATCACCGCGCCCGCTGCCAACAGGCAGAGCGTGGCGGTCATGAGGATGTTGTACTCGAGCGGGTGGGAGCGCTGCGGGGCGGCAGCCGGCGGCATTGCCCTCAGGTTCGCCGTGCGCCCGCCAACTCCTTGAAGTGCCGCCCGCGCTCCTCGAAGTCCGCGTACTGGTCGAAGCTCGCGCAGGCCGGCGAGAGCAGGACGACGTCGCCGGGCCGCGCCGCCGCGCGGGCCGCGGCGACGGCGTGCTCGAGGTCGCCGCGGTCGGTGCCCGTGCCGAGCGCCGCGCGCAGGCGCCCGGCGGCCTGGCCGATCAGCTCCACGGAGGCCGCGCGCGCTGCCACCGGCTCGCGCAGCGGCGTGAAGTCCTCGCCCTTGGCGTCGTCGCCGCCCAGGATCAGGCGGATCGGCTCCGGCGTGGCGGCCAGCGCGACGAGCGTGGACTCGACGTTGGTGGCCTTGGAGTCGTTGACCCAGCGGACGCCGTCGCGCACGCCGAGGTCCTCCAGGCGGTGCTCGACGCCGGCGAACGTGCGCAGGGCCTCCCGCACCGCGTCGATGTCCATCCCGCGCGCCAGGCAGGCGGCGGCGGTGGCCATCGCGTTGGCGGCGTTGTGGGCGCCGGGCAGCGCGAGCTCGCCGGCGCGCAGCAGCGGCGCGTCGGCCCAGAAGAGCTGCCCGGAGCGCAGCGACAGCTCCGCTTCCGGATCCTCGCCGAAGCACACGCGCCGCGCGCAGCCCCCGAGGTCCTCGATCCCCAGGCCGCTCGGGGCGACCGCGAGGTCGTCGTTGCCCTGGCGCGCGAAGGCCTGCAGCTTGGCCGCCCGGTAGGCGGCCACGTCGCCGTGCCAGTCGAGGTGGTCGGAGCCGAGGTTGAGCAGCACCGCCGCGTCCGGCGCGAAGGCCAGCGTGTCGTGGAGCTGGTAGGAGGACGCCTCGCAGACGACCACCGCGTCGGCCGCCAGGCGGCCGTCCGCGAGCGCGCTCAGCGGCGTGCCGACGTTGCCGGCGACGGCGACCGGCAGGCCCGCGACGTCGTGGGCATGGCCGATCCAGCGCGTCGTCGTGGTCTTGCCGTTGGTCCCCGTCACGGCGATGAACGGCCGCTCGAGCGCGCGCCAGGCCAGCTCGAGCTCGCCGAGGACGGGCAGGCCGCGCGCGCGGGCGGCGGCCACGACGGGCGCGCGCGGCGGGACGCCCGGCGACTTGACCACCGCGCGCGCGTGCGCCAGCTCCGCCAGGCCGTCGGTGCCCAGGTGCACCGGGAAGCCGGCGTCCGCGATCTCGGGACGGCCCGCGTCGACGCCGACGACGTCGTGCCCGCGGGCGCGCAGCAGCGCGCCGGCGGCGAGCCCCGACCGGGCGAGGCCGACGACGAGCCACGGGCCGGCGGGCAGCGGCGGCCGCATCGGCCTCAGGTGACGGACTGCTGGTAGATCGTGAAGCCGATCGCGCTGCAGACCGCCGCGACGATCCAGAACCGCAGGATGATCTTCGTCTCCGACCACCCGGAGATCTCGAAGTGGTGGTGGATCGGCGCCATCAGGAACACGCGCTTGCGGAAGGTCTGGAACGAGAAGACCTGGATGATGACGCTCAGGGCCTCGACGACGAAGATGCCGCCGAGCAGCAGCAGCAGCTCCTCGGTCTTGGTCATGATCGCCAGCCCCGCGACCGCGCCGCCGATCCCGAGCGAGCCCGTGTCCCCCATGAAGATCGTGGCCGGGAAGGCGTTGAACCACAAGAAGCCGATGCAGGCGCCGACCAGGCAGCCGCACAGCAGCGCGAGGTCCTGCTGGCCGGTGGTGATGAAGGTGATGCCGAGGTAGGCCAGCAGGACGATCGCCGAGCAGCCCGCGGCCAGGCCGTCGAGGCCGTCGGTGAGGTTGACGGCGTTGGTGGTCCCGGCGACCACGAGGTAGATCAGCACGGGGTAGAACGGCCCGAGGTCGATCGTGGCGTCGATCGTGCGCAGGCGCAGGGTGTCCGACAGCCCGGCCTCCTGGGTGGCCACCCACCACAGGAACAGCGAGATCGCCACGGTGGCCAGCAGCTTCCAGCGGCCCTGCAGGCCCAGCGAGCGGCGCTTGAACACCTTCTGGGCGTCGTCGAGGAGCCCGAGGCCGGCGCTGGCCATCGCCGCGACGTAGACGCCGACCGCCCGCCAGTCGTAGTCGGAGAGCAGCAGGAACGGCACCGAGACCGCGATGAAGATGATGATCCCGCCCATCGTGGGCGTCCCGGCCTTGGCGTGGTGGCCGGCCGGCCCCTCCTCGCGGATGTGCTGCCCGAACTCGCGGGCGCGCAGGAAGGCGATGAACCGCGGGCTCAGGAAGACGCAGATGAGCAGCGAGGCCGTGCCCGCGATGAGGATCTCGCCCATGGCGGCTAGGCCAGCGCCTCGGCGACGGCTTCCAGGCCGACCCCGCGCGAGCCCTTGACGAGCAGCGTGTCGCCCTCCCGGAGCAGGCCGGGGACCAGCTCGGCGGCCTCCGCCGCGCCGGCCAGGTGGTGGTCGCCCGCGTAGGCGCGGCTCAGCGGGCCGACGGCGACCAGCAGCTCGACGCCCCGCTCGCGGGCGTAGCGGCCGACCTCCTCGTGGAAGCGCCCCTCGTCGGGGCCCAGCTCGCGCATGTCCCCGAGCACGGCGACCCGCCGGGCGCCCGCGGACGCGGCGAGGTCATCGAGGGCGGCGCGCATCGACACAGGGTTGGCGTTGTAGCAGTCGTTGATGACGGTGATGCCCCCGGGGAGCGCGATGCGCTGCCCGCGCAGCTCGCTGAGCTCGACGGCCACGGGGCCCACCGGCTCGACGCCGAGCGCCCGCGCCGCGGCCAGCGCGGCGCAGGCGTTGCGGCGCATGTGGGCGGCGGTGAACGGCAGCTCGACCGAGGCCAGATCGGCCTCGTCGACGTCGCCGCCGGGGCCGAAGGTGATCGTGGTCACCTCCTCGCGGCGGTGGGCGTCCAGCAGCGGCTCGCCGGCCGGCACGACGGCGGTGCCGCCCGCCGGCAGCGCGGCCAGCAGCGACGCCTTCTCGGCCGCGATCGCCTCGAGCGTGCCGAGCTGCTCGAGGTGCACGGGCGCGACGGCGGTGATGACGCCGACCTCGGGCTCGGCGACCGCGGCGAGCTCGGCGATCTGGCCGGCGCCGCGCATGCCCATCTCCAGTACCAGGGCCTCGGTGC
>JAICJK010000523.1 GCA_025928415.1 Solirubrobacteraceae bacterium
GCCCCGCGCCAGAGCCTCATCTGGCCGTGTTCACCATACCGGGTTGACTTTATTTCGGACGTCTGAGATAAGTCACCCGCCTGGCCCGAGCCTCGGGCCTGCAAGGAGGAGAGCGACTGTGAGCACCGTCCCCGTGCGCCCGTCCCGGGCGATCGATCGCGGCTACCGCGAGCGTGCCCTGAAGGTCATCCCCAACGGGATGTACGGGCACCTGAGCACCCGCCGCTTCGCGGACGACTACCCGCAGTTCCTCGCCCGCGGCGAGGGCGCGCGGGTGTGGGACGTCGACGGCCGCGAGTTCATCGACCTCATGTGCACCTTCGGCCCGATCCTGCTCGGGCACGCCCACCCCGAGGTCGACGCCGTGGCCGCCGCGACGTCGGCGCGCGGCGACGTGCTCAACGGGCCGGGCCCCGAGATGGTCGAGCTCGCCGAGCTGCTCGTCGACCGCGTCGCGCACGCCGACTGGGCGATGTTCGCGAAGAACGGGACGGACGCCACCGCGCTGGCCGTCGTGACGGCGCGCGCCCACAGCGGCCATCGCAAGGTGCTGATGGCCCGCCGCTCCTATCACGGCATCGTGGCCTGGGCGCTGCCCGAGCAGTCCCCGGGGATCACCGCCGAGGACCACGCGAACACGGAGCTGTTCGAGTACAACGACCTCGCCTCGGTCGAGGCCGCCGTCGCGCGGGCCGGCGCCGACGACGTCGCCGCGATCGTCTGCACGCCCCACCGCCACGACGTCTTCGTCGACCAGGAGCCGGTCGACCCGGCGTTCGCCCGCGGCGTGCGCGCGATCTGCGACCGGATCGGCGCGGCCCTGGTCCTCGACGACGTCCGCGGCGGCCTGCGCCTGGACGTGCGCGGGAGCTGGGAGGCGCTCGGCGTCCGGCCCGACCTGAGCGCGTGGAGCAAGTCGCTGGCCAACGGCTACCCGCTCGCCGCCCTGCTCGGCGCCGAGCCCTGGCGCGACGCCGCCGGGCGGATCACCGCGACCGGCTCGTTCTGGCTCGCGGGCGCCCCGATGGCCGCCGCGCTGACGACCATCCGGATCCTCGAGGAGACCGACGGCATCGCGCTGATGCGCGCCTCCGGGCAGCGCCTGCAGGAGGGCCTGCGCGCGCAGGCCGCCGCCCACGGCCTGGCGGTCAGCGTCAGCGGGCCGCCGCAGATGCCGCTGCTGCTGTTCGCCGACGACCCGGAGTTCGCGAAGTCGCTGGCCTGGTCGGGCGCCTGCGCCCGCCACGGCGTCTACCTGCACCCGGTCCACAACTGGTTCTTGAGCACCGCGCACGACGCGGCGACGATCGACGAGGCGCTGGCGCGCACGGACGCGGCCTTCGCCGACGTGCGGGACGCCTTCGGAGCGGACTGACCCGATGACCGACCGTGCCGCCGGCTTCGACCTCGCCGCCCGCACGGCCCTCGTGCGGGGTGCGCGCGCGATCGGCGAGAGCGGGATGGTCGTCGGCTCGGCGGGCAACCTGAGCCTGCGCCGCGGCGACCGGATGCTGATCACGCCGCGCGGCGCGGAGCTGGAGGCGATCGACCCCCGCGACCTGGTCGACGTCGCCCTCGCCGACGGCGCGGTCAGCGCCGACCACGCCGGCGACAGCCGGCCGTCGTCGGAGGCCGCGCTGCACCGCGCGGTCTACGCGGCCGCCGACGCGGGCGCCGTCGTCCACACCCACGCGCACTACGCGACGGTCCTGAGCACGCTCGTCGAGGAGATCCCCGCCATCCACTACGTCGTGACGGCCTTCGGCGGGCCGGTGCGGGTCGCGCGCTACGAGACGTTCGGGACCGACGCCCTGGCCGCCGCGGTCGCCGAGGCGCTGGACGGCCGCTGCGCCGCGCTGATGGCCAACCACGGCGCCGTCGTCGCCGGCCGCGACGTCGAGCACGCCGTCGCGCTGGCCGAGCAGCTCGAGTGGGTGGCCTCGGTCTACTACCACGCCCGCCTGGCGGGGACGCCGAGCATCCTGTCCGCCGAGCAGCTCGCCGCCGTCGTCGAGCAGAGCCGGGCGCTGCGCTACGGCCTGGGGGTCCCGGCCGCATGATCGACGGCGCGCGGACCGCGGCACTGCACGCCTCGCACCCGCAGGTGGCGTGCGTCGGCACCTACATCGTCGACGTCCTCGGGCGGCCGGTCGCCGAGCTGCCCCGCGGCCAGGTCAGCCTGATCCTCGACGAGATCAGGATCACGCCCGCGGGCACCGCGGGCGGCACCAGCGTCGACCTCGCCCGCCTCGGCGCGCGCGTGCTCGCCGCCGGAGCCATCGGGCGCGACCTCGCGGGCGACGTCCTGGCCGGCGCGC
>JAICJK010000377.1 GCA_025928415.1 Solirubrobacteraceae bacterium
GCGACGGTCGGCGGGACCGGTGGGGCGGCGGCCCGCCCGTATCCTGCGTCCTGTCTCGCATGAGCCACGGTCCCGTCGACATGCCCACCGATCGCGCGCAGCGGCTCGAGCGGCTGCTGGCGGTGGGGCGGGCGCTCACCTCCGAGCTGGATCTGGACCTCCTGCTGGAGCGCATCCTGCTGGCCGCCCGCGAGCTGACGGGCGCGCGCTACGCCGCGCTCGGCGTCCTGGACGACGAGCGGCACGAGTTGGCGCGGTTCATCACCAGCGGCATCGACGAAGATGCCCGCCGGGCCATCGGCGAGCTGCCGCGCGGGCGAGGCATCCTCGGCCTGCTGATCGACCAGCCGGAGCCGATCCGGCTGCACGACGTCTCCGAGCACCCGCGGTCCTACGGCTTCCCGCCCGGCCACCCGCCGATGCGCGGCTTCCTGGGGGTGCCGGTGATGGTCCGCGGCGAGGCGTGGGGCAACCTCTACCTCACCGAGCGCGAGGACGGGCGCGACTTCGACGACGACGACGAGCAGGCGATCGTCGTGCTCGCCGAGTGGGCGGCGGTCGCGGTCGACAACGCGCGCCTGTTCGGCGCCACCGAGCGGCGGCGCAGCGAGCTCGAGCGCGCGGTGCGCACGATGGAGGCGACGATGGACATCGCGCTCGCGCTCGGGGGCGAGACCGACCTGCAGCGGATCCTCGAGCTGATCGTCAAGCGCGCGCGGGCGCTGGTCGAGGCCGACGCGCTGATCATCCTGCTGCGGTCCGGCGACCGGCTGCGCCTGGCGGCGGGGGCGGGCCGCGCGCAGCCGTCCGGGACCGTCGAGATCCCCATCGACGGATCGTCCTCGGGGCGCGTGCTGGAGACGCTGCGCGCCGAGCGGATCGCCGACGTCCCCACGCAGATGCGGATCGGCGCGGACGCCTTCGGCCTGCCCGAGGCGCGCACCGCGCTGCTCGTGCCGCTGGCCTACCGCGGGCGGGGGCTCGGGGTGCTCGCGGCGTTCGACCACCTCGGCGAGCAGGTGGGCTTCGCGCCGGAGGACGAGCGCGCGCTGCGGTCCTTCGCGGCCAGCGCGGCCACCGCGGTGGCCGCCGCGCGCACCGTGGAGGAGCAGCGCCTGCGCGACTCGCTGGCCGCCGCCGAGGCCGAGCGCAAGCGCTGGGCGCGCGAGCTGCACGACGAGACGCTGCAGGGCCTCGGCGCGCTGAAGCTCGCGCTGTCCTCCGCGCTGCGCGCCGAGCCGCAGCGCGGGCGGGGCATCGTCGAGGAGGCCGTCGGGCAGCTCGAGCAGGAGATCGCCGGCCTGCGGGCGATCATCACCGACCTGCGTCCCGCGGCGCTGGACGAGCTCGGCCTCGAGCCCGCGCTGCGCACGCTCGTCGCCCGGACGGCCGAGCGCCACGGGCTGGAGGCCACCGCGCGCATCGAGCTCGGCGACGAGCGCCTGCCGCCCGAGATCGAGACGCTCGCCTACCGGGTGACCCAGGAGGCGCTGACCAACGTGGTCAAGCACGCGGGCGCGACCCGCGCCGAGGTGTGCGTGCGGCGCCACGACGGCACGGTCACGCTGGAGATCAGCGACGACGGCGCCGGCCTCGGGGCGCAGGGCGCGCAGCGCGCCGGCGGCTTCGGCGTCCTGGGCATGCGCGAGCGCGCGGTGCTCGCCGGCGGCCGGCTGGAGATCGCCGGCCGCGAGCACGGCGGCACGTCGGTGGTGCTCGAGGTGCCGGTCGGTTGAGCTACGGGACCACGACGACCGGGATCGAGCTGCGGTCGACCAGGTCGTGGGCCACGCTGGCCTGCAGCGCGCCGAGGCGGCCCCGGCGGCGGTGGCCGACGACGATCAGCCGCGCGCCGCGCTGCTGCGCGACCCGGAGCAGCGCCGCGGCCGGGGCGCCCTCCTCGATGCACAGCTCGAGCTCGCTGTCGACCGCCGCCGCGTCCTCCATCCACAGGGCCTCCAGCCGCGCGCGCAGCACCTCGGGGCGCTCCGGGCGCGGCAACCCGAACGGGAGCTGTCGCTCGCGGCCCAGTGCGCTGACGACGACGATCGGCGTGTCGACCGGAAGCTCCTCGAGCGTCCAGCAGACCGCGTCGAGCCCGTCGAGCATGCCGTCGTAGCCCACGACGACGGGGTCGGGCGACGCGGCGACGATCGGGCGGTGCGGCTGGGGTGGGGCGGCGGTCGCGGTGGCGGGCATGGGTCCTCCTCGGTCGGTGGGGTCGGTCAGAGCTCGGGAATGCAGTGCGTGATGGAGGCGCGGAAGAACGGCGCGCGGCGGGGCGTGCCCCACCACCAGCTCACCGTGACGTCCGCGGGGACGGTGAACGCGCCGAAGCGGCGCTCGCCGTGCACGTCGCAGCCGCACGGCACGTAGGCGTGACCGCCGTCGCCGTCCTCGCCCCAGCGCAGGGCGCTCACGCTGCGCAGCGCGCCGGACGGCTCGATGACGAGGCGGACCTCGGGCCGCTCGGGGCCCAGCTCCCAGCTCGCCACCACCAGGTCCTCGCGCTCGGCGCGCCAGGTCACGCCGTCGCCGCGCAGCAGCGTCGCGGGGGCGAACGCGGCGGCCTCCAGCGCGGCGCGGCCGGCGGCCGATCGCGCGGTGTCGGCGCCGGCCGCGCCGAAGACGCGCAGCCGGCCGAGCAGCCGGCCCTCCGTGGACCCCTGCCCGCCGGCGTACCGGTCGACGACCTCCAGCAGCGTCAGCGGCCCGGGGCCGACGCGCGCCCGCCACATGAACGAGCACCGGGCGGTCCGCTGCTCGGCGGTGAACGGCAGCCAGCGCCCGGCGCGCACGCGCCCGGTCATCGTGAGCGCCATGGCCGCGGGCAGCGGGGCGCCGTCGGCGACGGCATGGCGCAGGAAGCGCTGCACGGGCTCGTCGAGACCGGCGAGCCGCGCGGGGTCGAAGCGCTCATGGCCATCGCCTGCGGGCACACGATCACCGTCGCACGCGCGCCCGCTCCCGCCGTCCGGGAAAGGCGGCGCCGGCGCTGCGGTGGACTACTGACCGCGCGCCGCGGCGCGCGGCGCGATGCCGTCCGCGGCGGCAACCGGCTGCCGTCCGAGCGCGGCGAGCGCGGCGATGCAGACGCCGGCCACGCAGGCGAGCAGGACGAACCCGATGACGTAGCTGCCGGTCGCCGAGTGCACGATGCCCATGACGATCGGCGGGAAGAAGCCGCCGAGGCCGCCCGCGGCCCCGACCACGCCGGTGATCGCGCCCACCCGGCGCGGGAACCACTCGGCGACCAGCTTGAAGACCGCGCCCGTGCCGAGGCCGAGGGCGATCGCCATCGTCAGGCAGAACGCGGTCAGCGGGACGATGTGCTCGTAGGTCGCGGCGAGGGCGAGCGCGAGCACGGCGGTCCCGGCGAACGACACGAGCAGCACGCGCGTGGCGCCGACGCGGTCGGCCAGCCAGCCGCCCGCGGGCCGCGCGATCACCGCGAGCAGCGCGAAGCCGGCCGCCCGCGCGCCCGCGTCGGTCCGGGTGAGGTGGTGCACGCTCGTCAGCAGCTTCGGCAGGTACAGGAACATGGCGACGAA
>JAICJK010000165.1 GCA_025928415.1 Solirubrobacteraceae bacterium
CGCCGGCGCGCCGCCGCCCCGGCCCGCGGCGTCCCCGCCCCCGCCGCGCCCGGCCAAGCCGATCTCCGGCTTGAGCCTGATCTTCGGCGTGCTGCGCGACCGCCTCGCCCGCCTGTTCGGCCGCGGCCCGAAGTGAGCCCCGCGCGGGACTGGGACGCGCGCTCCTACGACCGGATCTCCGGGCCGATGGAGGCGCTCGGCCGCGAGGTGCTCGACCGCCTGCAGCTGCGCGGGGACGAGACCGTCCTGGACGCCGGCTGCGGGACCG
The DNA here is from genome assembly GCA_025928415.1 of Solirubrobacteraceae bacterium. GTDB lineage: Bacteria > Actinomycetota > Thermoleophilia > Solirubrobacterales > Solirubrobacteraceae > Paraconexibacter. Next base: position 269 of record JAICJK010000165.1, read on the forward strand.
GCCGCGTCACCGAGGTCCTGCTGGAGCGCCTCCCGGAGGGACGGGTGATCGGCGTCGACGGCTCGCCCGAGATGATCGCCGCCGCCCGCGAGCGCCTCGGCCCGCGGCCGGACCTGCGCGTGGCCGACCTGCTCGAGCTGGAGCTCGTCGAGCCCGTCGACGTCGTGCTCTCGACCGCGACCTTCCACTGGATCGCCGACCACCCGCGGCTGTTCGCCCGCCTGCATGCCGCCCTGCGCCCCGGCGGGGCCCTCGTGGCGCAGTGCGGCGGGGTCGGCAACGTCGCGGCCGTCCACGCCGCCGCGGAGGCCGCCGGCGCCGAGGCGCCCTTCGCCGCGCAGCTCGGCGGCTGGCGGGGGCCGTGGAACTTCTCACCGCCGGACGTGGCCGCCGTGCGCCTGGAGGAGGCGGGGTTCCGCGACGTCCACGCCTGGCTGCAGGAGCGCCCGGTCGTGCCCGAGGAGCCGCTGGAGTACCTGCGCACGATCGTCCTCGGCGCGCACCTCGAGCGCCTGCCGCCCGAGCTCGCCGAGCCGTTCACCGCGGCGGTCGCGGACCGCCTCGGTGACCCGGTCACGATCGACTACGTGCGCCTGAACCTCGACGCCGTGGCCTGAGCGCCCGCCCCGCGCCCGCCCCCGCGGGCCCCGGGTTCTATCCTGGATCCGGCCGCCCCATGGCCCTCCGCCCGCTCCTCATCCACCTCGCCGACTCGCCCGACGGCGTCCGGCTGGCTCGCGAGGGCGGGCGCGCGTTCGTGTCGCAGTCGATGCGGGCCTACCTGGTCGCGGCGCTGCTGGACGGCGTCGACGGCGCCGCCGCGGCGGGCCGGCCGGCGATCGTCGTGGCCGGCGACGACCGGCAGGCGCGCGACCTGGCGGCCGACCTGCGCGCCTGGCTGCATCCGCGGCCCGTGCGCTTCTACCCGAGCCGCGGCGTCACCTACGAGTCGCACCTCGCGCCGCCGCCGCACCTCGTCGGCCTGCGCGTCGCCGCCCTGGACGCCCTGCTGCAGGCCGGCGGCGACCCGGCGGCCGAGCCGCCCGTCGTCGTCGCCTCGGCCGTCGCGCTCAGCGAGAAGGTCCCCGACCCCGCGCTGCGGCCGAGCTCCACCACGCTGCGGGTCGGCGACCTGATCGACCTCGACGAGACCGCTGCGCAGCTCGTGGAGATGGGCTACGAGCGGGTCGACCAAGTCGAGGACCGCGGCCAGTTCGCGATCCGCGGCGGCATCCTGGACGTCTACCCCGCCACCGAGGACCGTGCGGTGCGCGTCGACCTGTTCGACATCGAGATCGAGGCGCTGCGCTGGTTCTCCACCTTCACCCAGCGCTCGCTGGGGGAGACGCAGGAGATCCTGATCGCGCCCGCGGCCGAGCTGGCCGCCGAGCACCGCGAGCCGGCCGAGATCGCCGCGCTGTCCGATGCCGAGGACCGGCCCGACGTCGCCGAGCTGCTGCCCGTCGACCGCTTCGGGGCGTTCCTCGACCTCGCCCCGGACGCCGCCATCCTCGTCGCGGCCGAGGAGGAGATCGCGCCCGCGATGGCCGACCACTGGCAGGACGTCTGCGCCGCCTTCCACGACACCGACGCCCACCACCTCTACGTCAAGCCGGGCGACGTCCGCGAAGCGCTGGCCGCCCGCGCGCACATCCAGCTCAGCTCGATCGCCTCCGACCAGCCGATCGAGTTCCGCGCCCAGGCCGCCGACGTCGCCGCGCGCTCGCTGCGGGACGCCGAGCCCGAGCTCGAGAAGCTCGTGCGCTCCGGCTACCGGACCGTCGTCACCTGGCCGCGCCGCGGGGAGGGCGAGCGCGCCGCCTACAACCTGTCGCGCATGAAGGCGCGCTGGGTGGGGGAGGGCGACCCGCCGACGGTGGAGCCGGAGCTCAAGTTTGCCGTGGCGAACCTCCGCGACGGCTTCATCGCCGCCGGCATCCGGCTGGCCGCGATCCCCGAACACCGCCTGTTCCGCCGCAAGCGCGCGGAGCGCACCGGCGGGCAGAGCGCCGGCCGCCGGCGCCGCGGCGCCCTGCGCTCGTTCGCCGACCTGCGCACCGGCGACATCGTCGTCCACGAGGACCACGGCGTCGCCCGCTTCGCGGGCTTCGACACGAAGACCGTCGCCGGCATCACCCGCGACTACCTCGACCTCGAGTTCGCCGGCACCGACCGGGTGTTCATGCCGGTCGAGCAGCTCGCGAAGATCTCGCGCTACGTCGGCGCCGGCGGCAACCACCCGCCGCTGAGCAAGCTCGGCGGCAAGAGCTGGGAGACGATGAAGGCGCGCGCCCGCCGCGCGGCGCAGGAGCTCGCGGGCGAGCTCATCAACCTCTACGCCGAGCGCCGCCGCCGCACCGGCCACGCGTTCCCCGCCGACACCGACTGGCAGCGCGACTTCGAGGAGCGCTTCCCCTACCAGGAGACCGCGGACCAGCGCGACGCGATCGAGGTCGTCAAGGCCGACATGGAGGCCGCCCGCCCGATGGACCGCCTGATCTGCGGCGACGTCGGCTACGGCAAGACCGAGGTCGCGCTGCGCGCCGCGTTCAAGGCGGCCGAGGACGGTCGGCAGGTCCTCGTGCTCGCCCCGACGACGATCCTCGCCCAGCAGCACTTCGGCACGTTCTCCGAGCGCCTGAAGGACTACCCGTTCACGATCGCCCACGTCTCCCGCTTCCGCACCGCGGCCGAGCAGAAGGCGGCCGTGGCGGCCTTCAACGCCGGCCAGATCGACATCCTGATCGGCACCCACCGGCTGCTGGGCCGCGACGTGCGCCCCAAGGAGCTCGGGCTGATCGTCGTCGACGAGGAGCAGCGCTTCGGCGTCAAGCAGAAGGAGCTGCTGCGCCAGCTCAAGCTCAAGGTCGACGTGATCGCGATGAGCGCGACGCCGATCCCGCGCACGCTGCAGATGTCCCTGGCCGGCCTGCGGGACATCTCGGTCATCGAGACGCCGCCCGAGGGCCGCCGGCCGGTCAAGACCTACGTCGGCGAGTACGACGAGGAGCTCGTCAAGCAGGCGCTGCTGCGCGAGCAGCAGCGCGGCGGGCAGGCGTTCTTCCTGCACAACCGCGTCGAGACGATCGACGAGACCGCCGAGCGCCTGCGCGGCCTGTGCCCGGCGCTGCGCTTCGAGGTCGCCCACGGCCAGCTCGACGAGAAGCAGCTCGAGGACCGGATGCTGACCTTCCTGCGCGGGGAGGCCGACGTGCTCGTCGCGACCTCGATCATCGAGTCGGGCATCGACATCCCGCAGGCCAACACGCTGATCGTCGAGCGCGCCGACCACTTCGGCCTGAGCCAGCTCTACCAGATCCGCGGGCGCGTAGGCCGGTCCTCCGAGCGGGCCTACGCCTACCTGCTCTACCCCTCCCACGCCGCCCTGACCGAGGACGCGACCAAGCGCCTGAGCGCCCTGAGCGACTACACCGAGCTCGGCGCGGGCTTCAAGATCGCGATGCGAGACCTCGAGCTGCGGGGCGCGGGCAACCTGCTCGGGGACGAGCAGTCCGGCCACGTCGCCGCGCTCGGCTTCGAGCTGTACATGTCGATGCTCGACGAGGCGGTGCGCGAGGCCGGCCCGGAGCAGGACGGCGACGCGGGCGAGCCGGTGCGCCTCGACGTCAACGTCGACGCCTACGTGCCGGCCGACTACATCCCCTACGAGCAGGCCAAGATCGACGTGCACCGCCGCATCGCCGGCGCGCACGACGTCGCCGAGCTCGCCCGCCTGCGCGACGAGCTCGAGGACCGCTTCGGCCCCGTTCCCCAGCCCGTCGCCAACCTCCTGCTGCTCCAGCAGGCGCGCGTCAAGCTCGGCCTCGCCGGCGCCCGGAACGTGTCGATCCGCGGCGAGGCGCTCGCCGCGACCCCCGTCGACCTCACGCCCGAGCAGGCCGCCGCGCTGCGCGAGGCCATCCCCGCGGCCAAGTACGAGCCCGGCCGCAGCCAGCTCACCGTCGGCGTCGGCAAGGACCCCGACGAGCGCCTGACCCGGGTCGCCGCCGCGGCGGACGCGCTGCTCGCCGTCGCCACCGCGGTTCCGGAACCTGCGGTGGCTTGACGCGGATCTGACACGGACGCTCTACCCTCGTCGGTACTTATGCCGAAGAACCTCCGTCCCGTCACGGCGTTCGCTCTCGCCGCGCTGGTGGTCGCCGCCCTCGCTGCGTGCGGCGGCAACTCGCTCCCCGGCGACAGCGTCGCCCGCGTCAAGGACACCAGCATCAAGAAGGACTCCTTCAACCACTGGCTCACGGTCGCGGCCCTGTCGTCGGCCAGCCAGACCGATCCGACCGCCGCGGCCAGCGGCAAGCGCCCGAACGTCGCGATCCCCGACCCGCCCGACTACACCAAGTGCGTCGCCGCGGCCAAGAAGGCCGCGCCGAAGCCCGCCAAGGGCCAGACCGCGCCGTCGGACGCGACCCTCAAGAAGCAGTGTCAGCAGCAGTACGAGTCGCTGCGCGACCAGGTCATGCAGTTCCTGATCTCCGCGTCGTGGATCAACCAGGAGGCCGCCTCCCGGAACGTCAAGCTCACCGACGCCGAGGTCAAGAAGCAGTTCGACTCGACGAAGAAGCAGTCGTTCCCCAAGGACGCCGACTACCAGAACTTCCTGAAGTCCTCGGGCATGACCGAGGCCGACCTGCTCTTCCGCGTGCGGCTGGACTCGCTGTCCAACAAGCTGCGCACGCAGGTCACCAAGGGCAAGGACAACGTCACGCCCGCCGAGATCTCCGCGTACTACAACAAGAACAAGTCGAAGTTCGCCTCGGCCGAGAAGCGCGACATCCGCCTCGTGCTGACCAAGACGAAGGCCAAGGCCGAGCAGGCGCGCGCGGCGCTCAAGGGCGGCCAGTCGTTCAAGGCGGTCGCGAAGAAGTTCTCGATCGACCAGAGCTCCAAGGCCAACGGCGGCAAGCTCGCCGGCGTGCAGAAGGGCCAGCAGGAGCAGGCGCTCGACACGGCGATCTTCGCGGCGAAGAAGGGCGTGCTGACCGGGCCGGTCAAGACGCAGTTCGGCTACTACGTCTTCCAGGTCTCGGCGATCACCCCGGCCTCCCAGCAGACGCTCGCGCAGGCCACGCCGACGATCAAGTCGCTGCTGGCCTCCCAGGGTCAGCAGAAGGCGCTCGACGCGTTCGTCAAGGACTTCCAGAAGAAGTGGAAGGACCGCACGACGTGCCGCGACGGCTACAAGATCTCGGACTGCAAGAACGGCCCGAAGCCCAAGCCGGCGACGTCCACGACGGCGGCGCCGACCGCCACGACCGGGCAGTAGCCGCCTGGCGGTGTCCGACCCCGGGCGCGCCGCCGCCGCCCTGCAGGCCCTCGACGAGCTGACGCGGCGGCTGCGCGTCGAGTGCCCGTGGGACCGCGAGCAGGACGAGCGCTCGATCGTCCCGCACACGGTCGAGGAGGCCTACGAGCTCGCCGACGCCGCCCACGCCGGCGACGACGCCAAGCTGCTCGACGAGCTGGGGGACGTCCTCTTCCAGGTCCACTTCCTGTCGCTGCTGCTCGAGGAGCGCGGGGCCGGCTCGCTTCAGGACGTCGCCGAGCACGTGCGGCTGAAGCTGATCCGCCGCCACCCGCACGTCTTCGGCGAGGTCGAGGTCAGCGGCGCGGGCGAGGTCCTGCGCAACTGGGACCAGATCAAGCAGACCGAGCCGGGCCGGGCGCCCGGGATCTTCGGCGAGGTGCCCGAGAACCTGCCCGGGCCGCTGCACGCGCGCAAGGTCCAGCGCCGCGCCGCGAGCTCGGGCTTCGACGTCGACGAGGTGCCCTTCGCGGCGGTCGAGGGCCAGCTCGAGGCGGTTGCGGCCGCCCAGGGCGACCCGGCCGCGCTGTTCGCCGCCGTCGGCGACCTGCTGTTCGCCGTGGTCAACGTCGCGCGCAAGCTCGACGTCGCTCCGGAGCTCTCGACGCGGGCGCGCTCGGGTAGTTTCCGCGGCCGGGTCGAGCCCGCGCAGCTGCGCGCGGCCCGGGCCGGGGTGGCGTGGGACGACGCGCCATCGCACCTCAAGCTGCACTTC
>JAICJK010000110.1 GCA_025928415.1 Solirubrobacteraceae bacterium
GCCGGATCCCTCCGCGGCCCGCGCGCCGGGCCGCTGCGCCGCCCGAGCGCCGGCGCGCCAGGATGCTTCAGGAAGCCCACCCGGGCTCGATCTCCCGGACGGTGACGTCCGCCTTGACCCGCTTCGCCGGCCGGCTGCCGCGCGGGGCGACGCTCCCCCCTGAGGTCTGGGCCCGGCGCCATCGCGCGATCGTGGCGCTGGCGTGGGCCCACGTGGCCGCGCTGACGGCCTATGGGCTGGCGCGCGGCTTCCCGCTGTGGCACTGCGCCGTCGACGTCACGCCGATCGCCGCCGCCGCGGCGGCCGCCGGCCGGGCCGGCTACCCGCGGCGCTGGCGGTCGGTCCTGTCGGCGATCGCGCTGCTCATGGCCTCCGCCGTCACCGTGCACCTCTCCGACGGCGCCACCGAGGCGCACTTCCACTTCTTCGTCGTGGTGGCCGTCCTGGCGACCTACGAGGAGTGGCTGCCCTACGCGTTCGCCTTCGCGTTCGTCCTGATCCACCACGGGCTGCTGGGCACGATCGCGCCGCACGCGGTCTTCAGCCACGGCGGGGCGACCCGCCATCCGTGGGAGTGGGCGGCGATCCACGCCGCCTTCATCGGCGCGCTGGGCATCGTCAACGTCTTCTCCTGGCGCCTGAACGAGGACGTCCGCGAGGAGGCCGCCGAGGGCCACCGGCGCACCGTGGCCAGCGAGGCGCGCTTCCGCTCGACCTTCGAGGACGCGCCGAGCGGCATGGCGGTGGTCTCGCGCGACGGCGTCGTGCTCGACGCCAACGCGGCGTTCTGCTCCCACACCGGCCGCGAGGCGGCCGAGCTCGCCGGCCTCCCCCTCGCCGAGCTCACCGCCCCGGACGGCCGCGACGGGCGCCCATGGCCGGCGCCCGAGGACGCCGGCCGGCAGATCGAGCGGCGCTTCGTGCGCCCCGACGGCTCGCTCGGCTGGGGGCTGTGGCTGCACTCCCGCACGACCGAGGGCTACCTCACCCACTTCCTGGACATCTCCGAGCGCAAGGCCGCCGAGGAGCTGCTCGCCTGGCGCGCCCACCACGACGCGCTGACGGGGCTGCCGAACCGCGAGCTGTTCGTCGACCGCCTCGGCGGCGCCCTGGACCGCCGCCGGCCGGGCGACGGCTCGCGCCACGTCGCCGTCCTGTTCGTCGACCTCGACGACTTCAAGATCGTCAACGACTCGCTCGGCCACGACGCCGGCGACGAGCTGCTGCAGGTCGTCGCGCAGCGGCTCGGCGGGGCCCTGCGCCCCGGGGACGTCATCGCGCGGCTGGGCGGCGACGAGTTCAGCGTCCTGCTGCCGGACGTCAGCCGGCCCGCCGCCATGGCGGTCGCCGAGCGCGTGGCGGCGACGCTGCGCGCCCCGATCGCGATCGGCGGCCACCAGCGCTTCGTCACGGCCAGCGTGGGGGTCTCCTTCGCCGGCCCGGACGACGACCCGCACGCGCTGCTGCGCGACGCGGACGCCGCGATGTACCACGCCAAGGGCAGCGGCAAGGCGCGCGCCGCGGTCTTCGACGGCTCCATGCGCGACGACGCGCTGGAGCGCCTGCAGCTCGAGGGCCACCTACGCGAGGCGCTGGCCCGCGAGGAGCTGCGACTGGTCTACCAGCCGCAGATCGACCTCGCCGACGGCCGCATGACCGGGGTCGAGGCCCTGCTGCGCTGGCAGCACCCCGAGCTCGGGCCGATCGTGCCCCTGCGCTTCATCCCGATCGCCGAGCAGACGGGGCTCATCGTCCCGATCGGCGCCTGGGTGCTGCGCGAGGCCTGCCGCCAGGCCGTCGCCTGGGCCACCGACCTGCGGGTCGCCGTGAACGTGTCGCCCCACCAGCTCGCGGTCGAGGGCTTCGTCGACGAGGTCGCCGCGGCGCTCGAGGAGACCGGCCTGCGGCCGGACCGCCTGTGCCTGGAGATCACCGAGAGCGCCGCGGTCACCGGGCTGAGCGCGATCCTGCGCGCGCTCAAGGCGCTCGGGGTCCGGCTGGCGATCGACGACTTCGGCGTCGGGCACGCCTCCCTGCGCCAGCTCCGCGAGCTGCTGCCCGTCGACACGCTGAAGATCGACAAGTCGTTCGTCGACGGGCTGCTGGAGGCCGACGGTGACGCCGCGATCGTCCACGCGGTCATCGACCTGGCCCGCGAGCTCGGGATCGAGCCGCTGGCCGAGGGCATCGAGGACGAGGCGCAGGCCAGCCGCCTGCGGTCGCTGGGCTGCCGGACCGCGCAGGGCTTCCTCTTCGCCCGCCCGCAGCACCCCGGCGACATCACCCGCGCGCTGGCCGAGCACGCTGGAGCCGCGGACGCGGCAGGCGCTGCGGACGCCGCGGGCGCCGCGGGCGCCGCGGGCGCGTAGCCCGCGGCCCCCTCCGGCTCGCGCTACTTCTTCGTGTACGTCTCCAGCGGCGTGATGCCCGCGCGCGGCGGATGCGGCGTGCGCACCCAGGCCGCCTCGTGGTCGGGCTGGGTGACCCAGCCCAGCGCGTAGCTGAGCGCGCCGCCGTCGTAGGCGTTGGCCCCCGAGAACGGGCACGGCACCATCGTGGCGCCGCCCGCCGGCACCGTCACCGCGACCCCGGTGTTGCCGGAGAAGCAGTTGTCCGACCCGTTGCCGTCGTAGAACAGGTCGCGGCCGTTGGGGTCGGTCCCGTTGAGGCCCATCTGGTTGTCGATGACCTTGTTGCCGATCAGGTCGGCGGCGTCCTTCTGCTTGAGCAGGAGCTGCTCGAGCGCCCCGATGCCGATCAGGTAGTTGCCGAACACGCGGTTGTTCTGCACCGTCGCGCGGCGCCCGCCGAACAGCAGGATGCCGGTCCCGATCGGGTAGGGGATGTCGCCGGTGGCGCCGGGGCGGAGCTTGAACGGCGCGCCCTTGAAGTAGTTGAAGTTGTTCCAGAAGACGTCGTTGTCGGAGATCACGTTGTCCTCCGGCGGCGCGTACTTCTCCGAGTCCAGCGCGTTCGGCACGATGCCCAGGCCGTTGTTGTAGAACTGCGACTTGGTGATCGTCACGTAGCGCATGTTGGTGCCCGACCAGCCGAGCACGTTGGCGAACGACTTCACGTTGCGCACGATCGAGCGGACCGGCTTGGTCTGCGGCGGCGTCTGCCCGATGTAGAAGCCGGAGTCGTCGTTCTCCGACGCGGTCGAGTCGGAGATCTCGCCGCCCTTGGAGTTGAACGCGTAGACGCCGTAGGTGCCGACCCGCGTCGCGATCAGGTGCGTCAGCTTGTAGCCGGTCACGTTGATCACGAAGAAGCCGTTGGCCTTGAAGCCCTTGGCGCTGAAGCCGTCGATCGTCACCTGGTCGGCGCCGTTGACCTTGAAGGCGTTCTGGGAGCGCGCGTTGGACGCGCCCTTGGCGTCGATCTTCACCTTCGACGGGGCCTTCGGGTTGCCGATGATGCGCAGGTAGCGCTTCGACGAGCCGTTGATGTTCGTCCCGCCGTGGTAGGTGCCGTTCGGCACCTTGACGGTGTCGCCGGCCCGCGCGCGGTTCACCGCGGCCTGGATGGTCTTGGCGCAGCCCTTGGCCTTGTGCTTGTGCGGCGCGCAGACCTTGATGGTGTGGTGCGGGCCCGGCGGGGGCTTCTGCTCGCCCTTCGGGTCGGCGGGCGGCGGGTACTTCGCCGCCCCGGCGGCGGCGGGCACCGCGAGCGCGGCCCCCGCGATGACGGCCAGGGTCGTGATCAACCGGCGATGCGACATGCAGTGCGTCCTCTCCATCAGGGTTCCACCAGGTACCAGCCCGCCATCCCGCCGTCCTGGTGGGAGAAGACGTGGCAGTGGTACAGCCAGCGGCCAGGGTTGTCCTCCACGAAGCGGGCGGTGATCGCCTCGTTCGGCCCGACGATCGGCGTGTCCACGAAGGTCCCCGCGGGGTCGCGCCACCGGTGGCCGTGCATGTGGAAGTCGTGGAAGTCGTCGTTCATCCCGATGACGTGGATGGCGACGTCCTCGCCGACCTTCGCGGTCAGCGTCGGGGTGTTGCCCGCGTAGGCGCGCCCGTTGATGCACTGGAAGGGCGCCTTGAGCCCCGTGGTGCCGGGCAGCAGCGAGTGGAAGAAGATGACGTGCTCGTTGTCGGGGGCCTTGTCCCCCTTGGCGCGCACGATGATCGAGCCGAACAGGCCGCGGAAGGTGTTCAGCGTGTGGTTGGGACCGTGGTCGTGGTAAGGCCAGACGCCCACGCTGTCCGGCGTCGCCTCCCACGTGTAGGTGAACTCCTCGCCCGGGCCGATGAAGCCGCCCGCGCGGGTGAAGTCGCCGAGGAAGACGCCGTCGTACTCGGGGTTGTACTTGACCCCGTGCGGATGCATCGTGAGCCCTTGGCGGACCTTGGTCTCCGCGTTGCGGAAGTGCACGCGCAGGACGTCGCCGACCTCGGCGCTGAGGATCGGCCCCGGGATCGACGGCGGGGCGAGCGCCGCGGCGAAGCCCGCGGTCATCGGCTGGTAGCCGAACGCGGTGAACTTCGTCCTGCCCGGGATGGCGACGCCGTGCCACTGGTCGCGCCCGGTCGGCACGATGTCCCAGCGCATCGTCCGGGCCTGGATCCAGTACTCGCGCACCACGCCGCCGGGCTGCGGCTCGGGCGTGGTGAAGGTGAGCTGGTCCTCGGGCGCGGCGCCCGGCGCGGTCGCCGGCTGCGCCCGCGGGCGGCGGACGCGCGCAGCCGCCGCGTCGGCCTTCGCGGCGGCGCCGGGCTGGTCGAGGGCGATGCGCTGGCCGGCGATCGTGCAGAACAGCGCGCCGGACCCGACCGCGAGGAAGCCGCGGCGTGAGGTCCTGGGGTCGTTCGTGCCCGGCATGCCGGCGGAACCCTAACCGCGCGGAGGGATGTTGTGGGACGACTTCGTCAGGGCCGGGGGGTCCAGCGGTCGCCCTCGCGCCCGAGGCGGACCTCGGAGGCATGCCCACCGGCGGCCACCACGCGGAAGACCGCCTCGTCGGCGTCCTTGCCCGGGCGGTCGACGACCTGGACGAGGTGCAGCGCCTCGATCTCGCCGCCGTGCGCCTCGCGGACCGCCTGCTCGAGCAGCGCGCGGTCCCAGCCGTTGTCCGCGGCGTGGGCGGCGGCGAGCGCCTCGTTGGCGGCGGCCAGGCGCGCGCGCAGCCGGTCGTCGCGGGCCTCCTGGCGGCGGCGCGCGATGACGGTGCCCCCGAGGACGAGGAGCACGAGGCCGGCGGCGACGGCGAGCAGGACGATGTCGAGGGTCGACACGGTGGGGATTAGAGCAGGACGGCGGGACCGCGGGCGATCACAGCAGGACGCTGCGACTGGACAGGTGCGCGCCGACCTTGCGCTTGACGCGCTGCAGCGCGTTGTCGACCGTCTTGGTGTCGCAGGCCAGGCGCTCGCCGACCTCCTCGTAGGAGCAGCCGTCCAGGTAGAGCGCCAGCACCCGTGATTCGAGCTCGCTGAGCGCGGTGCTCAGGCAGGCCACCAGCGACTGGAGCTCCTCGGAGGAGATCACCTGGTTGACCGGGTCGTGGACCGTGGGGCCCGGGATGACCTCGTCGAGGGTCGGCTCCCCCTCCATCGCGCTCGCCGGGCTCGAGGAGAACGAGACGTACTGGTTCAGCGGCGTGTGCTTGTTGCGCGTGGCGGTCTTCACCGCGGTGATGATCTGGCGCGTGATGCACAGCTCGGCGAAGTTGCGGAAGCTCGACTCGCGGTCGGTGCGGAAGTCGCGGACCGCCTTGTAGAGGCCGACGAGGCCCTCCTGGATGAGGTCGTCGCTGTCGCCGCCGGCCAGGAAGTACGACGAGGCCTTCAGGCGGACGAAGCCGTAGTAGCGCCGGACGATCCGGTCGTAGGCGGTCGGGTCGCCCTGCTTGGCGAGGGCGATGAGATACATGTCATCGACCTGCACCTGACCTTGAGGGTTGGGGGAGAGACGTGCCACGAGTCGGTCCTTTCCGCGTGCCCGCGGGCAGCGCGATCAACTCAGTGGCGCACTCCTCCCCTGGCGCCAGCTGACGAATCCTGGGCTTTCTCAAGCTCAGGTTGACAGTTATGAAGCGGGAACCTCCCACGCCGCGGAGCCGCTGTCAAGCCGCTCGGCGGGACTGGTGCAATCCGCCTTGCAGTCAGGAGGTGCGGCGGCGCGCGATCTCGTACAGCAGCGCGGCCGCGGCAGCGCCCACGTTCAGCGACGCGATGCGCCCGCGCAGCGGCAGGGCCACGAGCTGGTCACAGGCGGCGGCCACGCGCGGGCGCAGCCCCTTGCCCTCGGCGCCCAGCACGAGGACGACCGGGCCCGTCCAGTCCGGCGCCGTCCACGGCACGGCCCGGGCGTCGGCCGCGGCGCCGTAGCACCACCAGCCGGCCGCCTTGGCCTCGCCGAGCGCGTCGGCCACGTTGCGCACCCGCGCGACGGGCAGGTGCTCGACCGCCCCGGCCGACGCCTTGCACGCGGCGGGCGTGACCTCCGCGCTGCGTCGCTCTCCGATCAGCAGCCCGGCCGCGCCCGCGCACTCCGCGGTGCGCGCGATGGCGCCGAGGTTCTGCACGTCCTGCACCTCGTCGAGGACCACGAGGACCCCGTCGCCCGCGCCGAGCAGCGCGGCCGCGTCGGCGTAGGGATACGGCCCGGCCTCCGCGCAGACGCCCTGATGGGCGTCGCTGCCGCAGCGCGCGGCCACGGCGGCCGCGTCCACCACCTCGACCGGCACCCCGGCCGCCGCCAGCCACGGCTCGCGCGCCGCCCCCCTGGTCGCCCACGCCCGGCGCACGGGCCGCCGGCCCGCCCGCAGCGCCTCGTGGACCGCGTTGCGGCCGTAGAGGATCACCCGGACCCGGCGGGCTCGAACTCGAAGCCGCCCGGCGTGTCGCGCACGACCCAGCCCAGCCCGGCGAGCTCGTCGCGCAGCGCGTCGGCGCGGGCGAAGTCCCGGGCCTCGCGGGCCGCCAGGCGCTCGCGGGCCAGGGCGACGACCTCCTCCGGCGGTCCCGCGGCGGCCGCGAGCAGGTTCTCGAGGCCGAGCACGCCGAGCATCTCCCCGAGGTCCTGCCGGCCGGCGGCGGCGCCGTCGCTGTTGGCCCGGCGGACCCACTCCCACACGGCGGCGAGCGCCTGCGGCGTGTTGTAGTCCTCGGCCAGCGCGGCGAAGAACCGCTCGCGCAGCGGCGCCGACCAGGGCGGCGAGGCGCCGGCGCCGAGCCGCCGGGCCACGTCGCGCAGCCGCCGGACCCCCGCCTGGGCCTGGGTCAGCGCCGCATCGTCGAAGCGCAGCGGCTGGCGGTAGTGGCCGGTGGAGAAGAACAGGACCACGGCGTCGCGCCCCCAGCGCGCCAGGACGTCGCCCAGCCCGGCGGTGTTGCCCACCGACTTGGCCATCTTCTCCTCGCCCATCTGGAGC
>JAICJK010000203.1 GCA_025928415.1 Solirubrobacteraceae bacterium
CACCTCTGCCGGGACCTTCTCCAGCAGCCACCGCAGGTCCTCGGCGCTCAGGCCGGTCCGCGGGTTCGTGCCGGCGGAGACGATGACGCGGTCCACCGGCTCCTGCTCGATGACGTGGCGCAGCGCGTCGCGATAGGAGCGTCCGCGCCCCACGCGCGCGTCGACGGCGATGCCCTTGGCGATGACCCGCTGCTCGATCGCCTCGAGGAGCGGCATGGCCTGCGCACACTGGCCGGGCAGCGGAGCGTCGAGGGGCAGATGCCGGGGGACGCGCGCCAGGTAGGCGGGCATGATCGTCGCGTCCTCGGCGCGGGCCAGGCGCAGGGCGGCCTCCAGCGAGCGGCGGGAGATCGCGGTGCCGGTGAAGGGCAGCAGGATCCGGCCGGTCCCCGGCGCGGCGCGGGGGGGCCGGCGGCGGCGCCGCGCCTGCAGGCCCCAGCCGCCGACGGCCCCCGCGACGAGCGACAGCACCGCGACGAGCGACAGCACCGCGACGGCGGCGGTCACTGGCTCCCCCGGCGGCGTGGCGAGCGGTCGGCGACGATGCGGACGTCGACCGCCGGCAGCGCCTCCATGAGTCGCTGGGCCAGCGGGACGCGCAGGCGCCCGAGCCCGCGCGCCGGGCGCGAGCGCCCCAGCAGGATGTACGTCGTGCCCCGGCGGCGCGCGACGGCGGCGACGGTGGCCGCGACGTCGTCCCCGCGCTCGACGAGCAGGATCGCCCCGAGCAGCGACGCCAGCCGGCGCAGGGCGGCGAGCTGGCGCTCCTGGCTGTCGTCCGGCTCGCGCCCGGGCGGCGCGACGTAGAGCAGGTCGAGGTCGGCGCCCAGGCGCTGGGCCGAGCGCCACGCCCGCCGCACGAGCCGCTGGGAGCCGGGGTAGGGCTCGACGAGCGCGAGCAGCCGCTCGCCGACGGCCTGCGGGCCCTCGGAGGCGAGCGTCTCGTCCCGCGTGCCGATCGGCTCGGTGACCAGCCGCTTGGACTCGACCTCCTCGGCGACCTGGCGCAATGCGACCTCGCGCAGGGCGGCGAGGTGCTCGATCTTGAAGAAGCCGTTGAGCGCCGCCTCGACGCGCTCGGGCCGGTAGACCTTGCCCGCCCGCAGTCGCGCGAGCAGCGCCTCCGGGCTCAGGTCGATCAGCACGACCTCGTCGGCGGCGCCGAGGACCGAGTCGGGCACGGTCTCGCGCACGTGGACGCCGCTGAGCTCGGCGACCTGGTCGTTGAGCGACTCGAGGTGCTGCACGTTGACCGTCGACAGCACGTCGATGCCCGCGCCGAGCAGGTCCTCGACGTCCTCGTAGCGCTTGGCGTGCTCGGTGCCCGGTGCGTTGGTGTGCGCCAGCTCGTCGACGAGGCACAGCTCGGGGGCCCGGCGCAGGATCGCCGGGAGGTCCATCTCCTCGAGCTCGGTGTCGCGGTGGGTCACCCGGCGGCGCGGCACGACGGGCAGTCCCTGCGCGGCTTGCGCCGTCTCCACGCGGCCGTGGGCCTCCAGCAGGCCGATGACCACGTCGCGCCCGGCCTCGAGCCCGGCGTGGCCCTCCTGCAGCATCCGGCAGGTCTTCCCGACCCCAGCGGCCATCCCGAGGAAGATCGTGCAGTGCCCGCGGCGACCGTTCATCTCAGGCCCCCAGCAGGCCGTGGACGACCAGGTCGATCAGCTTGATGCCGATGAACGGCGCCACGAGCCCCCCGGCCCCGTAGACCAGCAGGTTGCGGCGCAGCGCCGCGGTCGCTCCCGTGGGCCGGTAGCGCACGCCCCGCAGGGCCAGGGGCACGAGCAGCGGGATGATCAGCGCGTTGAAGACGATCGCCGAGACGATCGCCGAGGACGGCGTGCCCAGGCGCATGACGTTCAGGGCGTCCAGCGGGCCCCGCGCACCCGGCCGCGACGCGTAGGTGAAGGCGAAGATCGCGGGCAGGATCGCGAAGTACTTGGCCACGTCGTTGGCGATCGAGAAGGTGGTGAGCGCCCCGCGGGTGATGAGCAGCTGCTTGCCGACCTCCACGATCTCGATGAGCTTCGTCGGATTGGAGTCCAGGTCGACCATGTTGCCCGCCTCGCGGGCGGCCTGGGTGCCCGTGTTCATGGCCACGCCGACGTCGGCCTGCGCCAGCGCCGGCGCGTCGTTGGTGCCGTCGCCGGTCATCGCGACCAGCCGGCCCTCGGCCTGCTCGGCACGGATCAGCTCGAGCTTGCGCTCGGGGGTGGCCTCGGCGAGGAAGTCGTCGACGCCCGCCTCCTCGGCGATCTTCGCCGCGGTGAGGCGGTTGTCGCCCGTGACCATCACGGTGCGGATCCCCATCGCGCGGAGGCGCTCGAAGCGGGCGGCCATCCCCTCCTTGACGGTGTCCTTGAGGTGGACGACCCCGAGGGCCTGGCTGCCGCGCGCGACCACGAGCGGGGTGCCGCCGTCCCGGGCGATGCGGTCGACGATCCCGGCGAGCTCGGGCGGCGGGGTGCCTCCCTCCTGGCGCACCCACGCCGTCACCGCGTCGGCGGCGCCCTTGCGCAGCATCGTACCGTCGAAGTCGACGCCGCTCATGCGGGTCTGCGCGGTGAAGGCGACGAAGCGCGGCTCGTGGCCGCCGAAGGCATGCTCGCGGAGCCCGTACTGCTTGGCCAGCACGACGATCGAGCGGCCCTCGGGCGTCTCGTCGGCCAGGGAGGACATCTGCGCGGCCTCGGCGAGATCCGCCTCCGCGATGCCGGGCATCGGGACGAGCTCGGCGGCCCGGCGGTTGCCGAGCGTGATCGTCCCCGTCTTGTCGAGCAGCAGCACGTCGACGTCGCCGGAGGCCTCGACGGCGCGGCCGGACAGCGCGAGCACGTTGCGGCGCACGAGCCGGTCCATCCCCGCGATGCCGATCGCGCTGAGCAACGCGCCGATCGTCGTGGGGATGAGCGCCACCAGCAGCGCCACGAGCGTCGTGATCGAGATCGGGGTGCGTGCGTAGGCCGCGAACGGCTGCAGCGCGACGACGACGAGGACGAAGACCAGCGTGAGGCCCGCGAGCAGGATGCCGAGCGCGATCTCGTTGGGCGTCTTGCGGCGCTCGGCGCCCTCGACGAGCGCGATCATGCGGTCCAGGAACGACCGGCCGGGCTCCTGGGTGATCTCGACCAGGATGCGGTCGCTGAGCACCCGCGTCCCGCCGGTCACGGCCGAGCGGTCGCCGCCGGACTCGCGGATGACCGGAGCCGACTCGCCGGTGATCGCGGACTCGTCCACGGAGGCGATGCCCTCGATGACGGTGCCGTCGCCGGGGATGACCTCGCCGGCCTCGACCACGACGACGTCCCCGCGGCGCAGCGCGGAGGCCGCGCGGGTGCTGCCGTCCCGCAGCGTCGCGGTCGTCTCGGTGCGCATCGCGCGCAGCGCGTCGGCCTGCGCGCGACCGCGGCCCTCGGCCAGCGCCTCCGCGAGGTTGGCGAACACGACGGTCAGCCACAGCCAGGCCGTGACGGTGATCGCAAAGGCCAGCGACTCGTGGCCGCCGCCGAACGGCCGGCCGGAGACGGCCTGGACGACCACGGCCACCGTGGTCAGCGCCGCGCCGGCCTCGACGACGAACATGACCGGGTTGCGGAGCTGGACGCGCGGGTCCAGCTTCCGCAGCGACGCGGCGAGGGCCGGGCCCATCAGCGCGCGCGTGAACAGGGATGAGGACGGTCTCGTGCTCATCGGAGCTCCCGGTCGAGGGTGGCGTCGAGGGTCGAGACGTTCACGCCGGGCTCGCCGAAGACGCCGAGCGCACGGCCGTCGGTGTGGCCGTCCACGAGGGCGAGGACGCGGGCGAGCGGCACCTGACGGACGGCGGCGACGCGCCGCGCCTGGATGCGGGCGTTGGCCTGCGAGATCTGCGGGTCGATGCCCGACGCCGAGGTCGTGACCGCGTCCACGGGCACGCGGCCGGCGGTCAGCCCGGGGTCGTACGGGCGGTTCAGCGCGAGGTAGGCGGCGAGTCGCCCGCGGTAGAAGGCCCGGGCCGCCGCGCTGTTGGGCCCGCGATCGGAGAAGGCGCTGGCCGAGGCGCTGTAGCCCGTCTGGGACGGGCGCGGCTGGAAGTAGCGCGGGTCGGGCCGCCCGCCGGGAAGCCGGTAGGGCCGGGCGACGAGCCGCGAGCCGATGACCTTGCCGCCCTCCTCGATGAGCGACCCGTTCGCCTGGCCGGGGAAGGCGACCTGGGCGACGCCGGTCACCGCGAGCGGGTAGGCGAGGCCGAGGACCGCCGTCAGCACGGCGACGGCGGTCAGCGCGGTGGCGAGGTCCTTGCCGAGCAGGCGCATCGTCGGCTACTGGAAGAGCTGCGTGGTCAGCCCCTGCACGACGGGGCCGAGCAGGAGGGAGGGGAGGAAGGTCAGGGCACCGATGAGCACGACGGTGCCGGCGAGCAGGCCGGTGAACGTCGGGGTGTCGGTCCGCAGCGTCCCCAGCCCGGGCGGCGTCACGCGCTTGCCGGCGACGGCGCCGGCGACCGCGAGGACCACGAGGACGGGTGCGAAGCGGGCGCCGAGCATCGCCAGGCCGCCGAGGACGTCGGCGAAGGTGACGCCATGCGCGCCGAGGTTGCCGGGGCTCGGCTGGTGGTAGCCCGTGTAGCCGGCGAAGGCGGAGCCGTTGTTGCTGGCCTGGGAGAGATAGGCGTACAGCGACTCGCTGAAGCCCTGGGGTCCCGAGGCGGAGATCGATGGCCTGCCGTACCGCGTGCCGAGCGCCAGCGCGCTGGTGACGAGCACCGTCAGCGGGGTGATCAGCAGGCCCAGCGCGACGAGCTTGATCTCGCGCGCCTCGATCTTCTTGCCGAGGTACTCGGGCGTGCGGCCGACCATCAGCCCGCCGATGAAGACGGCGAGCAGCACGTAGAGCAGCATCGTGTACAAGCCGGTGCCGACGCCGCCGAACACCGACTCGCCGTAGCCCAGGTCCAGCATCGGCACGAGCCCGCCGATGCCGGTGAGCGACTCGAAGCCGGCGTTGACCGCGCCCGTGGAGGTCACCGTCGTCACCGCCGTCCACAGCGCCGACTGCGTGATCCCGAAGCGCTGCTCCTTGCCCTCCAGGTTGCCGCCCGTCGATCCGTGGATCGCCGTCGTGTGCACGCCCGCCAGGTGCTGGGCGGGCGTCCCGTGCTGCTCGGCGACCAGGACGACGACGACCGAGACCAGGAAGAGCGCCGTCATCGCGCTGAAGATCGCCCAGCCCTGGCGCCGCGCGCCGACCATGCGCCCGTAGGTGGCGGTCAGCGACGCCGGGATCGCCATGATCAGCAGCAGCTCGACGAGGTTGGACAGCGCGGTGGGGTTCTCGAACGGGTGGGCGGAGTTGACGCCGAAGAAGCCTCCGCCGTTGGTGCCGAGCTCCTTGATCGCCTCCTGGGAGGCCACCGGCCCGCGGAAGATCCCGC
>JAICJK010000615.1 GCA_025928415.1 Solirubrobacteraceae bacterium
GTCGCCGCGGCCAGGCGCGCGGCGGCCGACTGCGGCAGGCCGGGACGCCGCGCGGCGGCGAGCTCGCGGCGGCGCACGGAGCGGCGCAGCGAGCGCGCGCAGTGCTCGGGGCTGGCGAGGTCGCGCAGGCCGGGCGGCTGCGTCGTGAGCCCCCAGCGGTCGGCGTCCGGCAGCGCGAGCGTCTCGGGGGCGCGGGGGTCGATCCGCACGTCGGTCATCGGTGTGGCTGCTCCTTTGGGTCCGGCCTGCGAGGTGAGCTGACGGGCTCGCGCAGTGCGCTACGCCGCGGTCGCGGCGATTCGCCCCGTGGGCCCGGCTCGCGCCGTGCCCGGTGGGTCCCCCGCCCGCGCCGCCCGGGGGCGGCGAGGCTCGGCCATGTGTCCTCGGATCTGGCGAACACGGCCCGCCGCGGAACGGTGCGGTGAGCGTTCCTGAGAGCTGTGCGCGGACGCCCAGCAGGCCCCCAGGGTCCGCTCAGGAGCGGCGGCCAACCTCCTCGGCGTGGTCGATCCGAGTCAGCACCTGTTCTGGATCACGAGCCGGGCGGCCGGCACGACCGCGCTGCTGCTGGCGAGCGCCGGGGTGTCCGCCGGCCTGCTGATGGGCACGCGGCTGGTGCGCGGCCGGCGCGCCGGCGACCTGCGCGCGCTGCACGAGGTGCTCTCGCTCGCGACGCTGGCGTCGATCGCCGTGCACGGGCTGTCGCTCGTCGGCGACCGGTTCCTGCACCCGTCGCTCGGAGACGTCCTGATCCCGTTCGCCTTCGGTTATCACCGCGTGTGGACGACCGCGGGCATCTTCGCGGGCTGGGGCCTGACGGCACTGGGGCTGTCCTACTACGCCCGCGGGCGGGTCGGCGCGGCGCGCTGGCGCGCCGCGCACCGCTTCACGGCGCTGGCCTGGGTCCTCGGCGTCGCGCATGCCCTCGGCGAGGGGACCGACGCCGGCACGGCGTGGTTCCTCGTCCTCGCGGGCGTCGCGGTGCTGCCCGCGGCCGTCCTGCTCAGCGCCCGCCTCGGCGGCCTGCGCCGCCCCGCCCTCGACCGCCGGTCCGCCGCCCCGTCGCGGGCCTGAACCCCCGACAGAAGGAGCTCTCATGTCCGCCGTCCACGATCCGCCCACCGCGCCGCGCGCCGGCGCCGCCCGCCGGGCGCGGGTGCGCCGCATCCGCCGCCGCGTCGTCGCCTGGACCGTGATCGCCTTCGTGGCGCTCTGGGGCGCGGTCTACGTGCAGATGCGCTCCGGGGCGGACCCCGCGCTGGGCGCGGGGACCAAGGCCGCGGTGGTGACGAAGGCCGCGACGACGTCCGGCACGGCGGCCCCGGACGCGGCGGCGTCGTCCGGCGTGACCTCGTCGGGCACGACCTCGTCCGGGACGACCTCGTCCGGGACGACCTCCTCGCAGGACGAACCGGCCGCGTCCTCCCCCGCGCCGGTCACGACCTCGCAGTCGTGAGGCGCTCAGCGCCCGCGGTCGACCGACGCCAGCGCCAGGAACTCCTGGCGCGTGCGCGGGTCGTCGCGGACGACGCCGTGCAGCGCGGAGGTCACCGTCCGGGCGCCCGGCTTCTGCACGCCGCGCAGCGACATGCACAGGTGCTCGGCCTCGAGCACGACGCCGATGCCCTCGGGCGCGAGCTCGTCCTCGAGCCAGTCGGCGATCTGGACGGTCATGCGCTCCTGCACCTGCAGCCGCCGCGCGAAGAGCTCGACGACGCGCGCGAGCTTGGACAGCCCGATGATGCGCTCGCCCGGCAGGTAGCCGACGTGCGCGAC
>JAICJK010000640.1 GCA_025928415.1 Solirubrobacteraceae bacterium
CGGCCGGGGGCGGCGGCGAGACGCCCAGCGTGGCCCGGCTGCGCAAGCTGCGCCCCGACCTCGTGCTGATGCCGAACGGCACGTCGGCGAGCGCCGCGGCGGCCATGGAGCGCGGCGTCGGCGCGCCGGTCTACGTGGCCGGCGACGCCACCATCTCCGGGATCGAGCACGACGTCGACGGGGTGGGCGCCCTGACCGGCAACGCGGGCGCGGCGGGCACGCTGGTGGCGCGGATGCAGTCGCAGCTCCGCACCGTGCAGGCGGCGGTCGGGAACGACGCGCCCGTTCCGGTGTTCGTCGACGAGGGGTTCTTCTACACGATCGACCCGGACGGGGTCGGGGCGCGGCTGATCGGCCTCGCCGGCGGCACGAACGTCGCCTCGGACGCCGTGCCCGGCAAGCCGTTCCCGCTGTCCCGGCTGCGAGCGGCGGCGCCACAGGCCTACCTCGCCGTCGCCGGCCGCGGTGTGACGCTCGCGGGTCTGCGCCACAGCAAGGCGACCCGCGACCTGCCGGCGGTCCGCGACCGGCGGTTCTCGCTGATCGACGGCGGTTCGCTGACCGACACGGGCCCGCGGGTCGTCACCGAGGTGCGAGACCTCGCGCAGCTGCTGCACCCCTCGCTGCACGTCTCGTGAGCCGCTACGACGCCGTCCTGCTCGACGCGTTCGGCACCCTGATCGACATCGACCGGCCGTACGCGCGGCTGCAGGCCTCCGTCCGCCGCCACCTCGGCGCCGGGATCACGCTCGCCGACGCGGAGCGTGCGTTCCGGGCCGAGATGAGCTACTACGCCGACCACTGCCACGAGGGCTCCGACGTCCAGGCCCTGGCCGCCCTGCACGGGCGGTGCGCCGCCGTCGTGCTGGCCGAGCTCGGGATCGAGGCCGACCCGGCCGTTGCGGCGACGCTTCTGATCGACGCGATCGCGTTTCGCGCCTACCCCGACGTGGCTCCGCTGCTGGCCGGGCTCGCCGACGCCGGCGTCGGCGTCGCGGTCGTGTCGAACTGGGACTGCTCGCTGCCGGAGGCGCTCGCCGCCGCCGGGATCGAGGTCGACCACGTCGTCGCGTCGGGGTCGAGCGGGTGGTCGAAGCCCGACCCGGCACTCTTCCGGGTCGCGCTCGACACGCTCGGGGTCGCCCCCGGGCGGGCGCTCCACGTCGGCGACACCGAGGAGACCGACGGCGTCGGCGCGCGCGCGGCGGGGATCGACGTGCGGATCGTCGATCGTGGCGGAGCCGCCGCGGGCGCGGATACGATCAGCGCGCTGACCGACCTGCTCGATCTGCTGTGACCGATTCCCCCCGTCGCGCGGCCGCCACCGCGGCCATCCACGCCGGCCGGCTGCCGGCGCTCCCCGGCGTGCCCGTGATCCCGCCGGTGCACCGGTCGGTGATCTACGAGTTCGTGGACGCGGACGAGTTCGGGGCGGTCATGGACGACGCCGGCCGCGGCTACCTCTACACCCGTATCCGCAACCCGTCGACCGACGAGCTGGGCGCGGTCGTCGCCGAGCTCGAAGGCGCCGAGGCGGGGCTCTGCTTCGCCTCCGGCATGGGGGCGCTCTCCGCCGCCGTCGCGGAGCTGGCGCCGCCGGGCGCCGGCATGGTCGCGGCGACCCAGATCTACGGCCAGACCCATCACATGGCGACGAC
>JAICJK010000210.1 GCA_025928415.1 Solirubrobacteraceae bacterium
GGCGCATCCGCAGCCAGACGGCGAGCGGCCGCAACGTCGTCGCCACCCGCCGCCGCCTGCAGGGCTCGGCGGTCCTCGCGGCCGCCGTCGCGCGAGGCGACGCGCGCGCCACGCGGAAGGCGCTCGCGCCGCTCGTGCTCCACCAGGTCGTCCGCATCGAGGTCTTCCACGGCACGCGCCGGCTGGTCTCGCGCGGCCACCAGCGCGCGTTCTCGCCGACCCGCGTGACGCTGCGCCACGACGGCCGCGTCGTCGGCTCGGCGCTGTTCGCCGTCACCGGCGACCGCGCGTTCACGGCGCTCACCCATCGCCTGACGGGCGCCCCGGTGATCATGCGCGCCGGGGGGCGGACCGTCATCAGCACGCTGTCCCCCGGCCCCGCCCGCTTCCCGGCGCGCGGGAGCGTGACCTACCGCGGCGTGCGCTATGCGACGACGACCCTGCACGCGCGCGCCTACCCGTCAGGGCCGCTGTCGATCGCGCTGCTGGTCGGTCCCACGCCGCGGGTGGTGTGCGGCGCGAATGCGGCCGACACGCGGCTGCGGACCGTCGGCTATGTCGCCCGGCGCCTGCTGGCCGCCGAGCAGTCCAGCGGCGACGTCGCGCGCAGCCTGCGCTACGTCGCCCACCTCCCGGCCTTCCGGCGGGCCGCCGCGTCGGGGGACCCGGTGGCGATCCGCGCCGCGATCGTGCGGATCTTCCGCAACCACCGCTTCCACATCGTCCGGGTGCGCCTGCAGCGCGGCGCGCGCCTGCTGCTCGACGTCGGCGGCCCGTACGTGCTCGCGCCTGCCTCGGCCACCGTGCGCGGGCCCGGCGGCGCCGCGGCCGGCCGCTTCACGCTGTCGGTCCAGGACGACACGGGCTACATCAAGCTCGTGCACCGCTTCACCGGCGCCGCGGTCCAGCTCCGCACGCCGCGCGGGCTGGTCCCCGGCAGCACGTTTCAGCCCGGCCCGGCGTCGATCCCGGCTCACGGGGCAGTGAGCTACGCGGGCCGCAGCTACCGCGCCGTGTCGTTCACCGGGACGGCCTTCCCCTCCGGGCCGTTGCGGATCTCGCTGCTGCTGCCGGCGAGCGCCTGAGCGCCGGCGGCGAGCGCCGCGCGCACCGGCGGGTCTGCTAGACCCGCCCGTGATGATCGATCCCAACGACCACGACCGCTTCGTGCTGCGCCAGCGCTTCCGCCGGGTGATCAACCAGTACGAGTTCTCGCTGCCGGACGGCGACGGCGACGGCGGGCCGTTCTGCTTCGTCGAGCAGGCGCGCTTCAAGTTCAAGGAGGACATCCGCTTCTTCGCCGACGACCGCAAGGAGCAGGAGGTCCTGCGGATCCTCGCCCGCCAGCGCTTCGACCCACGGGCGCGCTACGACGTCACCGCGCCCGGCGGCGAGAAGGTCGGGGAGATCCAGAAGGTCTTCGGCGCCTCGCTGCTGCGTTCGACGTTCACCCTCCACGGCCCCGACGGCGCCGAGGTCGCCCGCGCGCGGGAGCGCAACCTGCCGATCGCGCTGTTCCGCCGCCTGATCGGCTTCGTGCCCTACGTCGGCAACTACGCCGACTGGCTGCCGATCGCCTACGACTTCGAGTTCCTGCACGACGGGCGCGTGCTGGGGACCCACCGCCGGCGGCGCTTCAAGTGGCGCGACGTCTACGACATCGACCTCACCCCCGACCCCGAGCGGCACCTCGACCGCCGCCTGGTGCTCGCCGTCGCCGTCGGGATGGACGCGCTGCAGGCGCGCTGACGCCCCCGCTAGGGTCGGCCGCCATGGGGGCCCCGATCGCCGTCAACGACCTGGCCTACGCCCATCCGGGCGGCGAGGAGCTGTTCGCCGGCGTCTCCTTCAAGGTGCCGGCGGGCGCCCACGCCGGGCTCGTCGGCGCCAACGGCGTCGGCAAGAGCACGCTGCTGCGCGTGCTGGCCGGCGAGCTGGCGGCGGCGCAGGGCGCGGCCTCGCTCGGCGGCCGCGCGCTGCGCATGGCCCAGGACGTCGGCGCCGGCGGCGGCACGGTGCGCGAGCTGCTGCTCGCCGTCGCCCCGGCCCGCGTCCGCGACGCGGGGCGGCGGGTCCTGGCCGCCGAGCGGGGCCTGGCGGTCGGGGACCCGGAGGCGGGGATGCAGCTCGGCGAGGCCATCGGGACGTGGTCGGCGCTCGGCGGCTACGAGCTCGAGGGCGCGTGGGACGCCGCCTGCCGGCGCATCGTGCGCGCCGGCCTGGACGAGGTCGGCGACCGCGACGCCACCCACCTGTCCGGCGGCGAGCGCAAGCAGCTCGTGCTCGAGCTGCTGCTGGGCTCCGATGCGGAGGTGCTGCTGCTCGACGAGCCCGACAACTTCCTCGACGTCCCGGCCAAGCGCGCGCTCGAGGAGCGCATCCGGGCCACGCGCAAGACGGTCCTGCTCATCTCCCACGACCGCGAGCTGCTGCGCGCCTCGTGCGACGCGATCGTCACGCTCGAGGGCCGCGGGGCCTGGGTGCACGGCGGCTCGTACGCCACCTACCCGGAGGCGCGCGAGCACCGGCGCAGGCTGATGGGCGACCGCGTCACGCGCTGGCAGGAGGAGGAGCAGCGCCTGCGCGAGCTCGTGCGGACCTTCAAGGAGCGGGCGAAGTACTCGCCGGACTGGGCCAAGCGGGCGAACGCGATGCAGTCGCGCTGGCAGCGCTGGGTCGACGAGGGCCCGCCGCCCGCGCCCGTCGTGGATCACCCGATCCGCGTGCGCCTGCGCGGCGCGGACTCCGCGCGCCGCGTCGTCGACCTGCGCGACGTGGCGATCCCCGGCATCGTGCGCCGCTTCTCCGGCGAGGTCCGCCTCGGCGAGCGCGTCGGGCTGATCGGCCCCAACGGCTCGGGCAAGACGCACCTGATGCGCCTGCTCGCCGGGCAGGACGTCGCCCACGAGGGCCACGTCGCACTCGGCAACCGCGTCTCGGCCGGGCTGTTCACCCAGCTCAACGCCCGGCCCGACTTCGCCGGCGCCGGCGTGCTGGAGCTTGTGATGCGCCGGACCGGCGCCCGCGAGCCCGCCATGTCCGCGCTGGCCCGCTACGGGCTGCAGGACGCCGCGCCGCGCGCCTACGAGACGCTGTCAGGCGGCCAGCGGGCGCGCCTGGAGATCCTCGCCCTCGAGGTCGAGGGGCACAACCTGCTGCTGCTCGACGAGCCGACGGACAACCTGGACATCGAGTCGGCCGAGGCGCTCGAGGCCGCGCTGGACGGCTTCGAGGGGACGGTGATCGCGGTCTCCCACGACCGCGCGTTCCTGAGCGCGCTCGACCGCTTCCTGCACGTCGGCCACGACGGCGCCGTGACGGCGCTGGGCGACGCGCGGGCGGCGCTGGAGGCGCTGGGCGCGGCGCCGCCGGCGCTCGCCCCGAGCGCCTGACGCCGCCGGCCGCCGCTCAGTCCCCGAGCGCTCCGGGATCGGCGGGCACGTCGACGGCGTGCTCGCGCAGCGCGGCGAGGGGCACGACGTCCAGCGCGCGCTCGTGCGTCGACGCGAGCACCACGTAGGCGGCCGCGCCGTCGGCGTGGGCGCGCAGCCAGTTGACGGCGGTCACGCACCAGCGGTCCCCGGGCATCAGGCCCGGGAACGCGTACTGCGGCACCGGCGTGCTGAGGTCGTTGCCGATGCGCCGCTGGTGGGCCAGGAACTCGGCGGTCACCACCGCGCAGATCGTGTGACTGCCCACGTCCTCGGGCCCCGTGCGGCAGCACCCGTCGCGGTGGAAGCCGGTGACGGGGTCGCTGCCGCAGGGCTCGAGCTCCCCGCCCAGCACGTTGCGCTCGCTCACCCGGCCAGTATCGCCGGGCGGGCGGCGCACCCGCGCAGCTCCGACGGGGCGCCGCCGCTCAGGTCACGGTCAGGCCGCCGTCGACCGTCGCGGCCGTGCCGGTGATCCAGCCCGCGCCGGGGGAGGCCAGCCAGCGGATCGCCCGCGCGACGTCCTCGGGCTCGCCGAGGCGCCCGACGGGGTACATCGCGGCGAAGTCCGCCTCCCGCGCCGCGAAGTCCGGCCGGTCGACGTGGGCCAGCGGCGTCCGCACCACTGCCGGCAGCACCGCGTTGCAGCGGATGCCGTCGCCGCCGTACTCGACCGCCACGCAGCGGGTGAGCGCGATCAGCGCGCCCTTGGCCGCCGCGTAGGGGGCGATGCCCGGTGCCGGCTTGACCGCGAGGGTCGAGGCGACGTTGACGATCGCCCGGTCGCCGCTCGCGCGCAGCAGCTCGGGCAGCGCCGCGTGCAGCACCAGGTAGGGCCCGCGCAGGTTGCTGGCGATCTGCTCGTCCCAGCGCTCCACGCCGACCTCGTGCAGGCGCACGTTGCGGCGGATCGCGCCCGCGTTGTTGACGACGACGTGCAGGGCGCCGAAGCCGTCGACGGCGGCGCGGACCGCCCGCTCGGCCTCCTCGGGGACCGTCATGTCGCCGGCGGCCGCGAGCGCCCGCCCGCCGGCCGTGGCGATCTCGCCGGCGACGGCCTCCAGCGGCGCGGGCCGGCGGCCCGTCAGGACGACGCCGAGGCCGTCCGCGGCGAGGGCCAGGGCGGTGGCGCGGCCGATCCCGGTCCCGGCGCCGGTGACCAGGGCGATGCGGTCCATGGGTGGCGACCCTACGTGCCGGCGAGGCGGAGCTCCGCGCTGAACTCGGTCAGGAGGTCCTCGCCGCCGCCGGAGAACAACCGCTCGAAGAGCTCGGCGGTGCGCAGCGCGGGGCGCACCTCCCAGCGCAGCCGCGTGGGCCCGTCGGCGGCCATCCGATGGGGCGTGCCGGCCGGCACCTCGAAGCGCTCGCCGCGCTCGAAGCGGCGCTCCTGGTCTCCGATGACGGCCCGCATCGCGCCCTCGAGCACCTCGAAGCGCTCGGTCTGCTGCGGGTGCAGGTGCGCCGGCGGCATCCCCGCGTTCCCCGAGTAAGACGCCTCCATCTCCAGCAGCTCGCCGCCGGTCTCGGCGCCTGTCCGCACGAGCTCCAGCCGGAAGCCGTCGTAGCCCTCGATCACCTGGCCGGCGTGCGCCATCCCGCGCTCAGCCCTCAGGATCGGACGCGCTGGTCGCCCTCGGGCACGTGGGCGTCGCGCCCCACGTAGCCGTCGCGCGCGCCGACGCAGAGGTAGACGGCTTCGCCCTCGCCGGCGTTGCGGAGCCGGCGGTGCGTCGCCGCCGCCACGTGGGCCAGGCCGCCCTCCTCCAGCAGCTGCGAGGTGCCGTCCCC
>JAICJK010000069.1 GCA_025928415.1 Solirubrobacteraceae bacterium
CGGCGTGCGCGCTGCTCGTCGCGCGGGTGCTGCGCCTGCCGCCGGCGGCGACGCTCGCCGGCGCGGCGCTGGCCGGGCTGCCGAGCCTCGCCGCGGTCCTCGCCGGCGTGCACTGGGCGGGCGCGCCGCTGGGCGTCCTGCTCTTCGGGCTGTGGTGCGCGCGGCTGGCGGTGCGCGGCTCCCGGCTGACGGCCGAGGCGGCGTAGCCGCGATGGACCTCGGCCTGCAGGGTCGCGTCGCGCTGGTGACGGGCGCCTCGAAGGGGATCGGCGCCGCGATCGCCGCGGCGCTGGCGGCCGAGGGCGCGTCGGTGGCGATCTCGTCGCGGTCGCGGGAGCGCATCGACGAGGCGGCGGACGCGATCGGGGCGACCGGGTTCGTGTGGGACAGCGGTGACGTGCAGGGCGCCGCCGGCCTCGTCGCGGCGGTCGGAGCGGCGCTCGGGCCGGTCGACGTCCTGGTCTGCAACACCGGCGGCCCCCCGTCCGGCCCCGACGCGCTGGCCTTCGGCGTCGCCGACTGGGAGGCCGCCCACCGGACCCTCGTGCTCGCGCCGATGGCGCTCGTCGGGGCGGCCGTGCCCGGCATGCGCGAGCGCCGCTGGGGCCGGGTGCTCAACGTCGTCTCGACGACCGCCCGCGAGCCTGTGCCCGCGCTGATGCTCTCGAACTCCCACCGCGCCGCCATGCTGGCCGCGTTCAAGACGGTCGCGCGCCAGGTCGCCGCGGACGGCGTGACGCTCAACTCCGTGCTGCCGGGCCGCATCGACACCGATCGCCTGGCCGAGCTGTCGGGCTCCGCGGAGGCCGCGCAGGCCGCGGCGCAGCAGGAGGTGCCGGCCGGGCGGCTGGGCACCGTCGAGGAGTTCGCGGCGGCGGCGGCCTTCCTCTGCTCGGCGCCCGCCAGCTACGTGACCGGCGCGGTGCTGCCGGTCGACGGCGGGCTGCTGCGCGGGATCTGAGGGCCGCCGGCCCGGAAGGTGCAACGCCCGGCACCCTCGGGGAGTGAGGGCCACCGGGCGCTGCGGGGCGGGAGGGTGACCGGCGCGAACGCCGGTCTATGTGACGTCAACGATGAGGCTGACGTTCCACGGAGTCTGGGACCCGAACATCAAGCGGCCCTCAGGATTGGATGAGGAAATGTTGAAGACCCTCGTCGGGCGCCGTTCGCACGGCCCGCCGGGCGGCACGGCCCGCCGGGCGGCACGGCTACGATGGCCAGCGCCCCGCCCCCATGGTCTAGCGGTCAGGACGCCTCCCTTTCAAGGAGGAGATCGCGGGTTCGAGTCCCGCTGGGGGTACTGCGAGCGCCTTGCGGTGACCGCACGGGCGTGGCCGTGGCCGACGTTTGCGCAGTATTTGCGCTGGATTTGCGCGAACCTTGCGCAAATGCCTCTCTTCTTTCCCGACTCCAGCCTCGTGGCGGGCCCGCCCGCTTTGCGCGAGATCTGCGTAAATATTGCGCACTTTTAGCGTAAAAGACTAGGCTGGTCGCATGCGGCAGCCCAGCGCCGAGCTCTTCCCGACCGACAGCCCCGTTCCCGCCGGCCAGCTGATCGGTCGCGAGGACGACGTCGAGCAGATCGTCGCCGCGATGGCCGCGGGCACGCATCTGATCCTCGCGGGGCCGCGGCGGACCGGCAAGACCAGCGTGTGCGAGGCGGCCTTGACCCGGCTGCATGCGCAGGGGCTCTACACGGCCGAGATCGACCTGTTCCGGATCGCGGACGCCGCCGAGCTGGCCGAGACGCTGGCGGTCAAGGTGGTCGAGAACCGCTCGGGAGCGCGACAGGCCCTGCTCAAGGCGCGCCGGATGGGCCGCGGCGCGCTGACGGTGGCGCAGGGCGCAGTGGCGCTGAAGATGAAGACGCAGCTCGGCGACGGGGTCGAGCTGGCGTTCACGCCCGGTTTGGCGCAGTCGGATCCCGCCAAGGCCCTCGACCGCGCGCTCGAGCTGCCCCAGCGGATCGCGGAGGCCGACGGCAAGCGCCTCGTCCTGTTCTTCGACGAGTTCCAGGAGATCGCGGGCCCCCGCAGGGCCTACGGCGATCCCGACGCGGTGACCAAGCGCATGCGCGCGATCTTCCAGCGCTCCACGCACGTCAGCTACCTCTTCGCGGGCAGCATCGAGCACGTGATGCGCGATCTCTTCGCGCCCAGCCAGCGGGCCTTCAGCGGGTTCGGCAGCTTCCACGCGCTGCACGAGATCCCCCCTGACGCATGGCGCGAGGGCCTGCGTGAGCGCTTCGCGGCCGACGAGTGCACCGTCGAGCCGGCGGCGCTCGAGCGTCTGGTCGGCCTCGGCGAGGGACATCCCCGGGCGACGATGCGCATCGCCCAGCAGACGCATCTCGCCGCGGTGCAGCTCGGCACGCACGCGATCGGCGCCGACGAGGTGGAGCTCGGACACCGGGCGGCGCTGCAGGGCGACGTGCCGATCATGGAGCAGCTCGTCGAGACGATCCGGCGCCTGCACAAGGCGGCGCTGCCGATGGCCAGGTCGATCGCCGAAGGGCTGCCGCCCCCGCGGCATGTCCCGGTCGGCGTCCGCGACCGCGTGCTCAAGCAGCTGCGCGACGCCGGCGTCGTCGAGCGGGTCTCCCACGGCCACTGGAAGGTCATCAACCCCCTCTTCCGCGAGTACCTCGTGCAGTTCGACCCGATCTGACCGTCTCGGCCTGGGCGCCGCCGTTCGCCGTGCGCGACCCGCGGCGTCCGAGCATCCGATCGCCTCGGCTACCGCTGCGCCGTCCACTCGGTGGGTGACCACCTGCGGGCCGCGGTGCGCGCGCGTGGCACCCGCGCCACTCGGGCCCGCGCCGCGCGCTGAAGCCAGGAGCAGCTCTCGTTGTGCCGTCCGGCGCGCGGCAAGCGCGGGCTGGTGGCAGGTCACGGCCGGCCACGGCGCCGCCACGCGTCCAGGCATGCGTGGGCCCAGGACGCGTGGCGGAGCGGCGACCATGGCGGAGCGGGCATCGTCGCCGATGGCGGAGCTGCCCGCCCGGCGGCGGATCGCAGGATCTCGGCTAGGGTTGCGCGGGGATGCGGCTCGCGCACGGACTGCCCGCGATGGTCGCCACGGCGGCGTTGCTGCTCGGTCCTCCGGCTGCGGAAGCCCAGTGCTCGGGCGCCGGCGACTGCGAGTACCAGGACCCGTTCGGGCAGGTGACCAAGCCCAAGCGCAAGCACCCCGCGCCGTTGGCGCAGGCGCCCAAGGCCGCGACCGCCCCCCGAGCGACGCCCCCGGCCACGACGCCGAGCGCGGCGCCGGAGACCGCGCGCCCGTCATCGGCGAAGCCCAAGCCGAAGCACAGGCCCAAGGCCAAGACCAGGACGGGGGCGTCCGCGCCGCCCACCGCCACCGCCGGCGACGCGGTGTCGCCGCCCGCCGACGCCGTGAGCGCGACGCCGGCCGCGGTGCGGGCGACGTCCACCGACCCGCCGGACTCCGGCACGGACGCCCTGCCCTTCGTGCTGGCCGGCGTCGTGGTGCTCCTGCTGCTCGGCGCCGGCCTGCGCCGGCGCATCGCCGGCCGGCGGTGCTGAGCGCCCGCTCCGTCCGGCGCGACCCCCAGCATCCAGCCGGTGCTCATCGCCCGGCTGATCTGCTCCGAGCCCGCCTGCGCCGCCGCCTACGACGCGACGGCGGCGAGCCTCGCCGAGCTCGAGACGCTCGCGTGCGACTGCGGCTGCGGCTTGTGGGTCCGGCGGGTGGCCGAGGCGCCGGGCCCCGGCGAGCGGCCGGTCGCCCTGGAGCTCCTGGTCGTCGCCTGACCCGTCCGCCGTCGCGGCCCCCGGCGCTGCGCGCCCGGCGCCTACGATGTCGGGGCCCTCGTAGCTCAATTGGCAGAGCGCGCGCCTTTTAAGCGCTGAGGTTGAGGGTTCGAGTCCCTCCGGGGGCATGCCGGCGTCAGCGGCGGGCGGTGAGCTCGCCGAGCAGCAGCTCGATCGAGCGCTCGAGCTGCTCGATCGTCGCCTCCCCGACCTTCCCGACCCCGCACGCGCGGTTGAGCCAGGCGTTGATCTCCGCGTGGGAGCGCCCGTCCAGGCGCCGCAGGTCGGCCACCAGGCGGTGGCGCTTGTCGCGCAGCAGCGCGCGGCGCTGGTAGGCCGGCAGGGCGGGAGCGTCGTCGGCGTCCTCGACGCCCGCGGGCGGGTCGGCGACGCCGGCGGCCGCCGCGACGGCCATCGCCGCCACGGCGGGGACCGCCGGGCCGCCGGGAGCGCCGGGCGGCGGCCCGAAGAGGGTCATCTGCGGCACGACGTCCGCGGCGACGGGCACGAAGCCCTCGGGCTCGCCGCGCTCCGCCCGACGGCGCTCGCGCGGCTCGTCGAGCACGCCGTCCTCGTCGCCCGGCCGGCGCAGCACGTGGCGCAGCTCGGTCTGGATCTCGGCGGCGTGGCCGCGCAGCACCGGGTCGGCCGGGAGGTACAGCCAGCTCGGCTCGACCGGGCGCCCCGGCAGCGTGCGCACGAAGCGGCCGACGATCTGGCGGAAGATCAGCGGCGTCTTGGCGGCCGTGGCGTAGACGCCGACCCGCAGCCGCGGGATGTCGACGCCCTCGGAGACCATGTTCACCGCGACGAGCCAGGGGTCGCGCGAGGCGGTGAAGTCCGCGAGCTTCTGGGCGGCCCGCGCCTCGGTGTGCAGGACGACGGCCGGCGGGCGGCCCGTCGCCTCCCGCAGCAGCCTGGCCACCTCGCGGGCGTGCGCCCCGTCGGCGGCGACGACCAGCCCGCCCGCGTCGCGGTGCCCGCCGGCGCGAACGGCCAGCAGCCGCTCGTGCGCCTCGCGCAGGATGCGCGGCAGGCCGTCCGGGAGCTCGGTCGAGATCGCCGTGCGATAGCGCCGGGAGGCCTCGCGGCCGGTCAGCACCGTGTCGAACGTCGACTCGATGACGTCGTCGCCCGAGCGCCACGACAGCGTCCCGTCGTAGGTCACGAACGACACGGGCCGGCAGATGCCGTCGCGCACCGCGTCGGCGTAGGTGTAGATGACGTCAGGCTCGGCGACGCCGGCGCCGTCGTAGCGCACGCCCGGGATCGGCGTCGCGTCGGAGCGAAACGGCGTGCCGGACAGCAGCAGCCAGCGCGGCGCGGCCGCGAACGCGGTGGCGAAGCCGTCGCCCCAGGCCAGGTCCTCGCCCAGGTGATGCGCCTCGTCGGCGATGACCAGCGTCCCCGGCGACACGAGCCGCGACCAGCGCTCGCCCGCCATCGCCACCCGCGCGTAGGTGACCGCGACGCCGTCGAAGTCCGTCGGCGGGCGCGGGGTCTCCGCGTCCGGAACCAGGTGGACGCCGAGCTTCGCCGCGGCCACCGCCCACTGGCGCGTCAGCGGCGCGGTCGGGCATACGAGCGCCACGCGGGCGACCTGCCGCTCGCGCAGCAGCCGCCGCGCGAGCTCCAGCGCGGGGCGCGTCTTGCCCGCCCCCGGCGCCGCCGACACGAGGAACGGGCCGCCGCGCCAGTCGCGCAGCGCGTCCAGCGCGCGGACCTGCCAGGCCCGCAGCGAGGTCGAGGACGAGGTGACGCGGGCGGCGGGCACGGACCGGGCATCCTGCGACATCCGCCGGACGGCTCGCCAGAGCCCATGGACGAGCCTTCAGGCGCTGCTCGTGCCGCCCGTCACGAAGGCGTCGGCCTCGATCTCGACGAGCATCCGCGGATCGATGAGGGCGCTGACGCCGAGCATCGCGGCGGCCGGCGGCGCGGCGCCGAAGACCTCCTGGTGCGCGCGGGCGACCTCCTCCCAGCGGCTGACGTCGGTCACGAACATGCGGGTGCGCACGACGTGCTCGGGCCCCGCGCCCGCGCGCGCGAGCGCGGCCACGAGGGCGCCGATGGCCGCGCGCGCCTGGACGTACGCGTCCCCGGCGCCGGCCACGACGCCGTCCTCCGTGATCGCCGTGCAGCCCGAGACCCACACGTGCTCGCCCGCCCGCACCACGCGGCAGTAGCCCACGCGAGCCTCGAACGGG
Organism: Solirubrobacteraceae bacterium; assembly: GCA_025928415.1. Lineage (GTDB taxonomy): Bacteria > Actinomycetota > Thermoleophilia > Solirubrobacterales > Solirubrobacteraceae > Paraconexibacter. Next base: position 5,981 of record JAICJK010000069.1, read on the forward strand.
CCGCCGGACCCGAAGCGCTCGATCGCCATCGGCGCGCTAGTGGCGGAAGTGCCGGCGGCGGGTGAAGACCATCGCGACGCCGGCCGCGTCGGCCGCGGCGACGACCTCGGGGTCGCGCACCGAGCCGCCGGGCTGCATGATCGCCCGGACCCCGGCCTCGATCGCCAGCGCCGGCCCGTCGGCGAACGGGAAGAAGGCGTCGGAGGCCATCACGGCGCCCTCCAGGGAGTCGCGACGGCACTTCTCGACGGCCAGCCGCACGGAGTCCACGCGGCTCATCTGCCCGGCGCCGATCCCGATCGTCGCCAGGCCCTCGGCCAGCACGATCGCGTTGGACCGCACCTGCTTGCAGACGCGCCAGCCGAACAGCATGTCGCTCCATTCCTGCTCGGTCGGGCGCCGCTCGGTCACGACCTCCATCCCCTCGCGCTCGTCGCGCTGGGAGTCGCGGTCCTGGATGAGCACGCCGCCGGTCACCTGCTTGATCTCGGGCTCGCCGAGCGCGGGGAGGCGGCGCTCGCCGTCCTCGAGGATGCGCAGGTTCGCCTTCGCCGACAGCACCTCGAGCGCGTCCTCGTCGTACTCGGGGGCGATCAGGACCTCGATGAACTGCTCGTGCAGCGCCTCGGCGGTGGCGCGGTCCACCCGGCGGTTGAGCGCGATGACCCCGCCGAAGGCGCTCAGCGGATCGCAGGCGAACGCGGCCTGGTAGGCGGCGAGCGCGGTGTCGCCGAGCGCGGCGCCGCACGGGTTGTTGTGCTTGACGATCGCGCAGGCGGGGACCTCGAACTCGCGCGCCATCGTCCGCGCGGCCTCGAGGTCGAGCAGGTTGTTGAACGACAGCTGCTTGCCGTGATGCTGCTTGACCATCGACAGCAGGTGCGTGCGGGCGCCGACCTGGGAGTAGAAGGCGGCGCGCTGGTGCGGGTTCTCGCCGTAGGAGAGATCCATCACCTTCTCGAAGGCGCGCACGTACAGCGGCGGGAAGTCCTCGGTCTTCTCCGCGAACCAGCGCGAGATCGCCGTGTCGTAGCGGGCGGTGTAGGCGAACGCGTCGCCGGCCAGCGCCTCGCGGGTCGGGAGCGACAGCAGCCCGCCGGTCTCGCGCAGCTCCTCGAGCACGGCGTCGTAGGCCTCGGGCTTGACGACGACCGCCGCGTAGGCGTGGTTCTTGGCCGCGGCGCGGATCATCGTCGGCCCGCCGATGTCGATCTGCTCGATGACCTCGGCCTCGGTGACCCCGCGCCGCGCCGCGGTCCGCTCGAACGGGTAGAGGTTCACGCAGACGAGGTCGACCCACTCGACGTCGTGCTCGCCCGCCGCGTCGAGGTGCGCGGGGTCGTCGCGGCGCGCCAGCAGGCCCGCGTAGAGCTTGGGGTGCAGCGTCTTGACGCGGCCGTCCATGATCTCCGGGAAGCCGGTGAAGTCCTCCACCGAGCGGACCTCGATCCCGGCCGCCTGCAGCTCGCCCGCCGTGCCCCCGGTGGACAGCAGCTCGACGCCCAGCTCGGCCAGGCCGCGGGCGAAGTCCACGACACCGCGCTTGTCCGACACGGACAGCAGCGCGCGCCTGATGCGGACCTCCCCCGGGGCGATCGGCTCCTGCCCGGTCTGCTGCTCGGCCACCGCGCGAGCATACGCAATGGGATGGGCGGACCCGCCGCGGCGGTTCAACCCGCGGCGGCGCGGGCACCTCCACGCCACCATGGCCCAGCGCGATCCCGAGCACGACCTGCAGCGGACGACCGACGAGCTCGAGGAGCGCCTCGGGCGGCTGGAGGGCCACCTCGGCGAGGCCGAGGCGAAGGCGGAGACCCGGCGCCGCGAGGACCTGGGCGTCGAGGAGGCCGCCGGGGACTTCGAGGAGGTCCACGACGAGGCAGGCGGCGAGGACCCGTCCGGCGCCGGCCGGGCCAAGGACGACCCGGTGCGCGAGGGGTAGCGCGGGCGGCGGGCACCGCGCCCGGCGTCCGGCGTCCGGCGTCCGGCGGCGGACGCCTCAGCCCGTCAGCATCCGCCGCGGGTGGTCCGGGTCCTCCCGCACCGTGCCGCGCGCGAAGCAGCGCACCGCCTCGGCGAGCAGCGCGTGCTCGAGCGGCCGCAGCGCCGCGTGCACGGCCTCGGGGTCGGTGGCGCCGGGCAGCTCGATCGCGCGCTGGAAGAGCACGGGGCCGGTGTCCACCCCGGCGTCGACGAGGTGCACGGTCACGCCGAAGACCTTGACTCCGTAGCCCACGGCCTGCTCGATCGCCCGCAGCCCGGGGAACGCGGGCAGCAGCGACGGGTGGACGTTGACCAGGCGCCCCGACCAGCGCGCGACGAAGCCCTCGTCGAGGATCGCCATGTAGCCGGCGAGGACCACCAGCTCGGCGCCCCGCTCCTCGAGCCAGGCCGTCATCGCCGCGTCCCGCGCCGCGCGATCGGCATGCGCGCCGAGGGGGAAGACCGCCGTGGGCACGGCCGCGCGGCGCGCGCGCTCCAGCGCGCGGGCCGTTCGCTGGTCGGAGCCGACGCCGACGACCTCGGCCTCGCGGCCGTGGACCTCGTCGAGCAGCGCCTGGAGGTTCGTGCCCTCGCCGGAGGCCAGGACGGCGAGCCTCACGCCCCCACCCTCATGCCACGAGCCGGGGCTGGTCGGCCACCACCCGCAGCTTGGGGTACATGCCGCCCGTCGAGGCCAGGCGCCCTGAGGCGACGAGCTCGTCGACCCGCTCGAGCACCTCGCCGGAGCTGAGGTGGTCGAACGTGCCGTAGCCGGGCAGCCCGTCGTAGGAGTACTTGGCGACGGCCTTGGAGCGCCCGCCCCGCAGGATCTCCACCGCGCGGGTGCGCCCGACGGCGGGCTCGGCCGCGGCGACGACCGCGAGGATCGCCGCGTCCAGGTCCCCCGGTGCCCCCGCGGAGGCCCCGGCGCCGCGCCCTCCGCCGCCGGCGCGCGCCGCGTCGCGGACCGCGGCGGGC
>JAICJK010000322.1 GCA_025928415.1 Solirubrobacteraceae bacterium
CGGCGCCCGCCTGCGGGCCGGTCGCGGGGGCGGCCGCTGCGTCCCGCGCCGCGCCGCCGGCCAGCAGCGCGGCCGCCGCCAGGAGCCCAGCGCCGACCGTCCCGATGCAGCTCGACCGCATGGCCCCCATTGAATACGTCAACTAACCCAAAGTCAACGCACGACCGCGCGGATCGCGGTGGCGCGGCGACCCGCCGGCCGCCCGCGGGCATAGATTCCGGGCATGGCCCCGAACCGCAAGCAGGCCCCGTGGACGGGCGACCCCCTCCCGCGCGGCCGCCACAAGCTGCCTCCGGAGGCCGTCACGGCCTCGCAGCGCGAGCGGCTGCTGCGGGCGATGGAGGAGCTGGTCGGCGAGCGGGGCTACGAGGCCACGAGCGTGCCGCAGGTGATCGCGGCGGCGCGCGTGTCGAGCAACACGTTCTACCGGCTGTTCGCGGACAAGACCGACTGCTTCATCGCGCTGTGCGAGCAGCACGGCGACCAGCTCTTCGCCGCCCTGGCCGCCCCGCTCGGCCGGCCCGCCGACGTCGGCGACGCGCTCGCGGACCTCGACCGGGGCATCGCGACCTACCTGCGCTGGTGGGTGGACCGCCCGGCGATGGCGCGCGCGTACTTCCTCGAGCTCCCGGCCGCCGGGCCGCGGGCGGTCGAGGAGCGCGAGCGCCAGTACGAGCGCTTCGCCGCGCTGCACCGCGACATCGCCGAGCGCGCGCGCACCGTCTACCCCGGCGCCCCGCCGCTGCAGGAGGTGGAGGTGACCGCCGCGGTGATCGTCACCACCGAGCTCGTGGCGCGGGAGATCCGCGAGGGCCGCCTGGCGCAGCTGCCGGAGTTCGCCGGCGACCTGCGCCACGTGCTGCTCAAGCTGCTCGCCGGCGAGGCCGCCGCGGAGTTCGCCCGTACCCGCTTGACGTGAAATACGTTTGCGTATTCAATTCACCGATGATGTCACGAGCCACCGCCGCAGCCCTCGCCGCCGCCGGGACGATGCTCGTCGCCGGCGCGGGGGCCGCCGGCGACGCGGTCGCCGCCCCCGTCCCCGGCAAGAGCTGGAAGGCGATCACGCCGGCCCGGGCCGGCCTCGACGCCGCCCGGCTCGGCCGGATCGCGCAGACCGCCGAGGCCGGGAAGTCCAACTGCCTGCTCGTGGCCCGCGACGGGCGCCTGGCCGGCGAGTGGTACTTCCGCGGCACGGGCCCGGACACCGCCCAGGACGTGTTCTCGATGACCAAGTCGATCACGAGCACGCTCGTCGGCATCGCGCAGGACGACGGTGACCTGCACATCGGCGACCGGGCGTCCAAGTGGATCACCGAGTGGCGCGGGACGCCCTCGGCGGCGGTGACCGTCCGCGACCTGCTCAGCAACGACTCCGGCCGCCAGTGGAGCCCGGCGATCGACTACCAGCAGCTCCTCGCGGCGCCCGATCGCACGGCGTTCGCCATCGGCCTGGGCCAGGCGTCGCCGCCCGGCACCGTGTGGGCCTACAACAACTCGGCGATCCAGACGCTCCAGAGGGTGCTGCAGAAGGCGACCGGCCAGGACGTCGCCGCCTTCGCGCGCCGCCGCCTGTTCGCGCCGCTCGGCATGACCCACAGCGCGATGACGACCGACCGCGCGGGCAACGCGCAGACGTTCGAGGGCGTCCGCTCGACCTGCCGCGACATGGCCCGCTTCGGCACGCTGATGCTCGACAAGGGCCGCTGGGGCAAGCGCCGCATCGTCTCCGCGGGCTGGGTCGCGCAGGCCACCGGGCGCCCGTCGACCAAGCTCAACGCGGCCTACGGCTACCTGTGGTGGCTCAACCGCAAGGGCTTCATCTCCGCCAGCCCGCTCGTGGCCACGAGCCTGGCGCAGGCCCGGGCCCCCACCGCGACCACCGGCCGCCTGGTGGCCGACGCCCCAGCGGCGATGTACTGGGCGCTCGGGCTCGGCAACCAGCTCGTCCAGGTCGATCCCGGCTCCGGCACGGTGGTCGTCCGGCTGGGGACCGCCGCGGTGCAGCCCGAGCCGCCCACCTTCGGGCCCGCCGAGGCCAGCCGCGTGGTGACCGAAGCGCTGACCCGGAGGACCAGCACGAGGACCCGCGCGCCGACCGGGCGCGAGCGGGCCGTCAGCCGCGCTCGATGAGCTCGATCCGGTAGCCGTCGGGGTCGCGCACGAAGCACAGCCGCGAGCCGCCCTCGCGCAGCGAGTACGGCGGCTTCTCGGGCGCGATGCCCGCGCCCGCGAGGCGCTCGAGCGTCGCGTCGAGGTCCGCGACCGTCACCGCGATGTGGTTGTAGCCCGTCCCGAGCTCGTAGGAGTCCACGCCGTGGTTGTAGGTCAGCTCCAGGCGGGCGCCGTCGCCCGGCAGGCCCATGAAGACGTTGATCGCCTCCTCGCGGATCGGGACCCGCCGCAGCTCCTCGAACCCGAGCGCCTCGTAGAACGCCACCGACCGGTCGATGTCGCCGATGCGGTAGCACGTGTGGATCAGCTCCATCGGTGGCAATCTACCCCGGGTGATCCTCGAGCGCTCGATGAACGACGACTTCCTCTCCAACACCTACCTGGTGGGCGAGGAGGACGGCCCGGGCTTCCTCGTGGACGCCGGCGGCCCGGTCGGGCCGCTGCTCGAGGCGGCCGACCGGCACAGCATCGACATCACCCACGTCCTGCTCACGCACCACCACCACGACCACGTGCGCGAGCTCGGCGAGGTGCTCGAGTCCTTCCCCCATGCCCAGGTCCTCATCCACCCGGACGAGCGCGCCCTGCTGGGCGCCGAGGACCAGGCGCGCGTCACCGGGACGATGGGCCCGGGGGAGGAGCTCGAGATCGGCGGGCTGACGGTGCGCGCGCTGGCGACGCCGGGCCACACGAAGGGCATGCTCTCGCTGCTCGTCGACGGCAACGTCTTCACCGGCGACACGCTGTTCCGCAACTCGGTCGGCGGCGTGCGCGCTCCCGGGAGCACGAGCTTCCAGGACATCCGCCACTCGATCATGGACGTCCTGCTCACCCTGCCGCCGCAGACCGTCATCCGCCCCGGCCACACCGATCCGACCACCGTGGCCGAGGAGCTCGAGACCAACCGCTTCGTGCGGCTGTGGCGCGGCCTCGACGCGGAGGGCGACGAGCCGTGCACCGCGCTCGGCGAGCCGGCCACGCTGATCCTGCTCGGCGACGACTACGACGGCGGGCACAAGGCGTGGGTCCGCTGGCCCGACGGCCGCGACGACATCGTCCCCGGCTCGCGGGTGGCCCGCTGAACGCGCCGCGCCGGGGCGCGCCGGCCGTCCGCCGGGGTCCCACGACGTAGCATGGGTCGCGCCCCCATGGCGCGCGACAAGAAGCCGATCCCCACCAGCAGGCTGCGTCGGTCGACCACGGTCGGGCGGCTCGCGGCCGGGCAGGCCGTCCGCCAGATGGGCACCCGCGCGGCCAACCTCACCCGCGACGACGAGCAGTCGCAGGCCGCGCTGGCCCGGCGCCAGCTCGAGACGGCCGAGCAGATCGTCGCCGCGCTGGGGACGATGAAGGGCGCGGCGATGAAGATCGGCCAGGTCCTGAGCTTCCTCGACGTCGGCCTCGTGCCCGAGGAGTCCCGCGAGGACTTCCAGGCCAAGCTCGCCGAGCTGCGCGACGCCGCGCCGAAGGTGTCCTTCAAGGACATGCGCAAGGTGCTCGAGCGCGAGTACGGCGAGCCGATCGAGGACGTGTTCGCGACCTTCGACCCGGTCCCGATCGCCGCGGCGTCGATCGGGCAGGTCTACCGCGCGCGCCTGGAGGACGGACGCGACGTCGCGGTCAAGGTCCAGTACCCCGGCGTCGCCGCGGCGGTCCGGGCCGACATGCAGAACCTGGGGATGCTCCTGCGGCTCATGAAGTCGGTGGCCCCCGGGCTGGACCCGAAGGCGCTCGGCGAGGAGATCCGCTCGCGCATCGACGAGGAGCTCGACTACGAGCTC
>JAICJK010000428.1 GCA_025928415.1 Solirubrobacteraceae bacterium
CGCGTACCTGGTGTTCTTCGCGCTGGTCGTGATCTACCTGGCGATCATGGCCGCCAAGCTGTCGCGCCTGGAGCGCGAGCTCGGCGAGCTCAACGAGCTGGCCGACGGCCTGCAGGAGCGCCGGGAGGCGGACGCGGAGCAGGAGCACGAGGGGTCCGTGACCTCATGAGCGCTGCTGCCGCCGAGCTGCTCGCGCTCGGGATCTCGCACAAGACCGCGCCCGTGGAGCTGCGCGAGCGGCTCGCGCTGACCGAGCTGCAGGCCCAGCGCTTCACCCAGGAGCTCACCGAGCCCGAGGTGGTGCAGGAGGCGGTGGTGATCTCCACCTGCAACCGCACCGAGTTCTACGTCGTGGCCGCCGACGCGGTGCAGGCCGAGTCCGAGCTGCTCGGGCGCCTGGCGCGCCGCACGGGCATCCGCCCCACCGAGCTGGCCGGCATGGTCTACTCGCCGCGCAACTGCGACGCCGCGCGCCACCTGTACCGCGTCACGAGCGGCCTGGAGTCGATGATCGTCGGCGAGGCCGAGGTCCAGGGCCAGGTCAAGCGCGCGTACGAGGCGGCGCTCGCGGCGGGCACCACCGGGCCGCTGACCAACCGCCTGTTCACCGCGGCGCTGCAGACCGGCAAGCGCGTGCGCACCGAGACCGAGATCGGCGCGTCGCGCCTCAGCGTCTCCACCGTGGCCGTCGAGCTGGCCCGCAACGCGGTCGGCGAGCTGCCGCGCCGCGACGTCGTGATCATCGGCGCCGGGGAGACGGCGGAGCTCACCGCGCAGGCGCTGGCCGACCAGGGCGTCACCACGATCTTCGTCGCCAACCGCCACGCGCAGCGCGCGCTGTCGCTGGCCGAGCGCTTCAACGGCCGCGTCGTCTCGCTCGACGAGCTCCCGGAGCGCCTCGAGCAGGCCGACATCGTCGTCGCCTCCACCTCCTCGCCGCACCCGATCGTGGGCGTCGAGGAGCTCGAGCTGGTCATGCGCGCCCGCGCGGGGCGCCCCCTCGTGCTGATCGACATCGCCGTCCCGCGCGACGTCGAGGCGGCCTGCGGGGACCTGGACGGCGTGACGCTGTACGACATCGACGACCTGCAGGCCGTCGTGGCGCGCAACCTCTCGGTCCGCGAGGCCGAGCGCGACCGCGCGACCGCGATCGTCGAGGAGGAGATCGTCCGCTTCGCCCGCTGGATGGGCCAGCTCGACGTGCGCCCGACGATCGCCGCGCTGCGCGAGCACGGCGCCGCGATCGTCGACACCGTGCTCGCCGAGAACGCCGGCCGCTGGGAGTCCGCCTCCCCGCGCGACGTGGCGCGCATCGACGCCATCGCCCGCGCGGTGATGCAGCGGCTGCTGCACGAGCCCACGATCCGCCTCAAGGGCCTGCCCGAGCAGGGCGGCTCCGGGCACGGGCGCCTGCAGATCGTGCGCGAGCTGTTCGGCCTCGAGGGCGCGCCGGACGGCGAGGCCGTTCCCGCACCGCCCGGCGAGGTGCACGAGATCGCCGAGCGCCGCGGGCGCAGCGCCGGCACGTGAGGATCGGGACGCGCGGCAGCGCGCTGGCGCTGGCGCAGGCGCGCCTGGCCGACGCCGCGCTGGGCGGCGGCCACGAGATCGTCGCGATCACCACCTCCGGCGATCGCGACCGCGCGGCGCAGGACAAGGCCAAGTGGGTCCGCGAGCTCGAGCGCTCACTGCTGGCCGGCGACGTCGACGTCGCCGTGCACTCGGCCAAGGACGTCCCCGCGGAGCTGCCCGACGGCCTGGCGCTGGTCGGCGCGCTGGAGCGGGAGGACCCGCGCGATGCGCTCTGCGGGCGCCTGACCGGGCGCGTCGGCACGTCCTCCCCGCGCCGGGCCGCGCAGCTTCGCGCCACGGTGGATGGCCTGGACGTCGTCGAGGTCCGCGGCAACGTGGACACCCGCCTGCGCAAGCTGGCCGAGGGCGAGTACGACGGCCTGGTGCTCGCGGCGGCCGGGTTGCGCCGCCTGGGCCGCGCCGACGCGATCGACGAGCTGCTCGACCTCGTGCCCGCGGCCGGCCAGGGCACCGTGGTGCTCGAGGGCCCGGCGGGCCTGGACCTCGGGCTGACCGGCGATCCCGGGTGGGACTGCCTGCGCGCCGAGCGCGCCCTCGTCCGGGAGCTGCAGGCCGACTGCCACAGCGCCGTGGGCGCCCACGCGGTCTCCGCCCGACCGGACGCCGCGGCCGGCCGCCTGCAGCTGCGCGCCTGGGTCGGCGCGCAGGACGGCTCGGCCTGGGTGACCGACGAGCTCGGCGGCGACGACCCCGAGGGCCTCGGGACCGAGGTGGCGCGGCGGTTGCTGGCCGCCGGCGCCGGGGAGCTGCTGGCGCCATGAGCGTGCTTCGGCTTCGCCGAAGCAGTGCGAGTTCGTGCCGGCCGGCGCCGGCGTTGCGAGTTCGCTGCGCGAACATCGCGCTTCGCGAACGTCGCGGGGTTGACCGATGAGCGGCAGCGTCGCCCTCGTGGGCGCGGGCCCCGGCGACCCGGGGCTGCTCACCGCCCGCGCGATCGAGCTGCTCGGGACCGCCGACGTCGTCGTGCACGACCGGCTCATCCCCGCCGAGGCGCTGGATCTCGCCCGCCCCGGGGCCGAGCTCGTCGATGCCGGCAAGATCGGCGGCGGGCGCCAGGTCCCGCAGGAGCAGACGACGGCGCTGCTGGTCGAGCGCGCGCGCGCCGGCAGCCGGGTCGTCCGGCTCAAGGGCGGCGACCCGTTCGTCTTCGGGCGCGGCGGCGAGGAGGCGCAGGCCTGCCTGGCCGCGGGCGTCCCGTTCGAGGTCGTGCCCGGCGTCACCGCCGGCGTCGCCGCCCCGGCCTACGCGGGCATCCCGGTCACCCACCGCGACCTGGCGTCGGCCGTCGCCTTCGTCACCGGGCACGAGGACCCGGACAAGCCCGAGACGCGGATCGACTGGCCGGCGCTGGCCGCCTTCCCCGGCACGCTCGTGTTCTACATGGGGGTGCGCCGGCTGGAGCGCATCGCCGCCGAGCTGGTGGCCGGCGGGCGCTCGCCCGCCGAGCCCGCGGCGATCGTCGAGCGCGGGACGCTGCCCGGCCAGCGCGTCACGCGCGCGCCGCTGGACGAGCTGGCGGCGGCCGCCGCGGCGGCGGGCGTGCAGGCCCCGGCGATC
>JAICJK010000593.1 GCA_025928415.1 Solirubrobacteraceae bacterium
GGGCGACGGCCAAGCGGAGCTGGTCGGCGAGCTCGGTGGGGGTGACGACGGTGGGCGTGGAAGTCATGAGGCTTGCTGATAGTTCGAGTTGCTCACTACATCGTAGCGCCCGCCGGACGGCGCCGGCCGCGGGCGGACGGATGGACGACGCGGTCGTCCCCGGCGGCCGGCGGCGGTGGCGGCCCCGCCGCTCACCAGGCGTTTGACAGCGGGTCCGGCGAGCCTGAGGATCGGGCGATGCACGTCACGACCCCGGGCCTGATGATGGACGGGCCCCTGCTGGTGCGCGGCATCGCCGAGCGCGCCGAGCAGCTCTTCGGCCACCGCGAGATCGTCTCGCGCACCCACGACGGCGTGGAGCGGTCGACCTACGCCGAGGTCGTCGAGCGCGCGCGGCGCGTTGCGTCCTCCTTGCAGCGCCTCGGCGTCCGCCCGGGCGACCGCGTCGCGACGTTCGGGTGGAACTCGGTGCGCCACCTCGAGCTGTACCTCGCGATCCCGGCGATGGGCGCGGTCCTGCACACGCTGAACATCCGCCTGTTCGAGGAGGACCTGCACTACATCGTCGGCCACGCCGAGGACCGCGTGATCTTCCTCGACGCCTCGCTGGCCGAGGCGATGCCGCGCTTCGAGGGCGTCGAGCACGAGGTGCTGATGCCCGACGGCCCCGGCGCGCGCGACGGCGCGCTGGACTACGAGCAGCTCGTCGCCGACGGCGACGCGGGCTTCGCGTTCCCCGACGTGGACGAGCGCCAGGCCGCGGCCATGTGCTACACGAGCGGCACCACCGGGCGGCCCAAGGGCGTCGTCTACTCGCACCGCTCGACCGTCCTGCACACGCTGATCGCCAACCAGGCCGACAGCATCGGCCTGCGCGAGGTCGACACCGTCATGCCGGTGGTCCCGATGTTCCACGCCAACGCCTGGGGGCTCCCCTACGCGGCCGCGATGGCCGGCAGCCGGCAGGTCCTGCCCGGTCCGCGGATGGCGCCCGCCGACCTGGCCGCGCTGATCGCGGCCGAGCGCGTGACCTTCTCGGGCGCCGTCCCGACGATCTGGCAGGGCATGCTGCAGCTCGACCCGCCCCCGGACCTGAGCTCGCTGGACCGCGTGATCTGCGGCGGGTCGGCGGTCCCCGAGGCGCTGATCCGCGCCTTCGACGCGCGCTTCGGCGTCCCGCTCATCCAGGCTTGGGGCATGACCGAGACGAGCCCTATGGCCTCGGTCAGCCACCTGCCCGCCGACCCGCCCGCCGACGAGGACGCGCGCTACCGGCTGCGCGCCACCCAGGGCCGGATCGTCCCGCTCGTCGACTTCCGGATCGACGAGGAGTCCGGCGGCGAGCTGCAGGTGCGCGGGCCGACGATCGCCTCGACCTACTACGAGGACGAGAGCGCCGCCGAGAAGTTCACCGACGACGGCTGGCTGCGCACCGGCGACGTCGCCGAGGTCGACGAGGGCGGCTACATCCGCCTCGTCGACCGCACGAAGGACCTCGTGAAGTCCGGCGGCGAGTGGATCTCCTCGGTCGAGCTCGAGAACGCGATCATGGCCCATCCCGACGTGCTCGAGGCCGCCGTGGTCGCCGTGCCCGACGAGCGCTGGAGCGAGCGCCCGTGCGCGTGCGTCGTGCGCAGCCAGGGCAGCGAGCTGGACGGCGACGCGCTGCGCGCCTTCCTGGCCGACCGGGTCGCCAAGTGGTGGCTGCCCGAGCGCGTCGAGTTCATCGACGAGGTGCCCAAGACGTCGGTGGGCAAGTTCGACAAGAAGGTCCTGCGCCGGCGCTTCGCCGGCGCGTAGGGGCCTCGGGAGGCGAGCGCGGCGCCGGCGACCGCCGGCGCTTCGCCGGCGCGTAGGAGCTCAGCGCGCGGGGCCGGCGGCGAGGCCCGCCCCGGCCAGCCAGGCGTCGA
>JAICJK010000625.1 GCA_025928415.1 Solirubrobacteraceae bacterium
CGCCGACGGGCGGGCGGGCGCCGGCGGCCCCTCCCACGCCGGCGTCGCGGCGCGCGCGGCCTCGCGGTCGGCCGGCGAGCGGTGCGCGACGTAGCCGGCGCGCTCGATGCCGTCCAGCAGCGTCGCGTCGACCAGACCGCCGGACAGCTCGCCGGCCCATCCGACCGCGGCGGCGAAGCGCAGCAGGATCGCCGAGGCGGGGACGACCGGGCGCGGGTCGGCGTTCAGCAGGCACAGCTCCGAGGCCGGCTCGAAGCGGGTCAGGCACGCGTGGACCTCGCGCAGCCGGACGGCGGCGAGCACGAGCGCGGCCTCCGCGCCCCGGCCGTCCGCGCGCAGCTCGACGGTGGCGCCGAAGCAGTCGAGGGTGCGCCGGCGCTCGGTCGTGCGGAAGCGGTGGCGCGGAGCGGGGGCGGACATGTCCCCAGCTTGCGCCGCGAGGCTGAGGCGACCCTGGGAGGCCGGTAGGCGGTTCTCAGGCGCGGATGCGCGGGTCCAGCCACGCGTGCACGAGGTCGGCCGCGAGGTTCGCGACGACGACGAGCACCGCGCCGACGACCACGATGCCCTGCAGGACCGGGAGGTCGCCCTTCTCCATGGCCAGCGTGGACAGGCGGAACGTCCCGGGCACGTTGAACACCTGCTCGATGAGCACGAGGTTCGTGACCATCACCGCCATGTTGACCCCGACCAGCGCGATCACCGGGGCGCTCGCGGCGGGCACGGCGTGGCGGCGCAACACGGTCCGGGGGTGCAGGCCCTTGGCCGCCGCGGTGCGCAGGTAGTCCTCGTCGAGGACCTCGAGCATCGACGCCGCCATCATCCGCTGGCACATCGCGGCGATCGGCAGGGCCAGGACGATCCACGGCACCCACATGGCCTGCAGCCAGCGCAGCGGGTCCTCGGTCAGCCCGGCGTAGGTCGACGCGACGGGGAAGAACGAGAGGCCCAGCGGGCCGACCCCCGGCGTGAACACGAGCACGGCCATCAGGCCGACCCAGTAGACGGGCGCGCAGAGCGCGAACGCGGCGAGCACGCCGAGCGCGTGCGCCGCGAGCGAGCGCGGGCGCGTGGCGCAGATCGCGCCGCCCGCCGTTCCGCCCACGACGCCGAGGACCAGGCTGCCGCCGAGCAGCCACAGGTCCCCCGGCAGCCCGTGGCGGATCAGGTCGGACACCTCCGGATGGGGCCGCTGCCACGAGACGCCGAGGTCGAAGTGCAGGGCCGCGGCGGTCAGGTAGTCCCAGAGCTGCCGGAGCAGCGGCCGCGGGTCGCCCGCGAAGCGCTCCGGCCGCATCAGGTGGAAGAACAGGAAGGCCGCGGTGGTGGTGGCCAGCACGACGCCGGCCACGGTGATCAGGCGACGCAGCAGGAACGTCGCCGGTGAAGCTGCTGGCATGGTTCGCCGGGCAAGGTACACGGCGGCGCGCGGCGGGCGCGCGCTCGTGCGCGGGGCTGCCGCACGGCTTCAGGAAGGCCCCTGGCGGCCGACCACCTGGGCCAGGACCAGCCCTCAGCATGCGCGACCGTTCCCTCCATCGCCTCCGGCTGCCCGCGATCGCCGCGAGCGCCGTCCTCGCCGCTGTCCCCGCCGCGGCGGACGCCCCCGCGCCCGTGACCACCGACGCGGCCGGGCCGACGCCCCGCGACGGCACGCAGGCCTCCGCGGCCGCCGCGACGACCACGGCCTCGACGGCGACGACGTCCACGGCGCCCGCGCCGCCC
>JAICJK010000458.1 GCA_025928415.1 Solirubrobacteraceae bacterium
CGGCACGACCATCCAGCCGGCCTCGTAGACCTGCGCGTCGCGCCACTCCTTCGTCCAGAAGCCGACCGAGCCGGCGCCGGCCCCGCTCGCCGCGTCGACGATCTTGAACATGCGATCGCCGCCCTCCAGGCGCTCGTAGCGGCCCTGACGCTCGCGCAGCGCATGCGGCGTCTCGGGCCCGCCGAGGTGCTCGGTCATGTGCGGGTCGCCCATCAGGCGCTCGAGCAGCGGCAGGTCGTCGCTGCCCCACGGCTCGAGGATCACCGCCGCGTTCACACCCCCAGCCTAGGCGCGTCGTGCGGGGTTCTGCGCCCTCGGCGAGGGTGCCGGCCGGCTGACGGACAGCTCGCGGGGCCGCCGGTCGTCAGGGCCCGTGGCTCGGACGCGGCATGCGCGTCTGCGACAGGGCATCCGCGTTCAGGACGTCGATGAGCGACCCGATCGAGAGGTCCCGGAAGACCGGGTGGCGGAGCGCGCCGCGCGGGTTGATCTCGTAGTGGTTCCGGCGCCCGGCCTTGGTCCGGGTGACGTAGCCCTCGGTGATGAGGTCGGCGAGGATCCGCTGCGCCGCCCGTTCGGTGATGCCGACCTGCTCGGCGATGTCGCGCGCGCGGGAGCGGGCGTCGCGGGCGACGCAGAGGAGCACATGGGCGTGGTTGGTGAGAAAGCCCCACGTGCTGCCCGTGCGGGTGTCGGTTCGGGGCGCTTGGCCGGTCATCGCAGGCGATCTCCTTGCCCGGACTGCGTTATCGCGAAACTCAACACACGACTTCCATGTCGTGTATCGTACGGGACCCGCCGGTGCCCGTTGCCCGGTCAACGCGACAGAGGGTCGACTCATGGAAGCCAACGCATCTCGTCAATCGCTCCGGCTCAACGGCGAGCTCGCGCCGGATCTCAGCCGCGGGCTCTGGCTCGTGAAGTGGCTGCTGATCATCCCGCACGTGATCGTGCTGTTCTTCCTCTGGATCGCGTTCGTCGTGGTGACCGTCGTCGCGTTCTTCGCGATCCTGTTCACCGGGCGCCATCCGCGGGGGATCTTCGACTTCAAGCTCGGGGTGATGCGCTGGTCGTGGCGCGTGGCCTTCTACTCCTACAGCGCGCTCGGGACCGACCGCTACCCGCCGTTCACGCTCGCCGAGGTCCCGGACTACCCGGCGCGCCTGGACGTCGAGTACCCACAGGAGCTGTCGCGGGGCCTCGTCCTCGTGAAGTGGTGGCTGCTCGCCCTGCCGCACTACGTGATCGTCGGCGTCTTCGCCGGCGGCGCGCTGGCCGGCTTCAACGCGGCCGGCGACCACGGGGGATGGAGCTCGGGCGGGGGGCTGATCGGCCTGCTGGTCCTGATCGCGGGCGTCGTCCTGCTGTTCACCGCCCGCTACCCGCGCGGCATCTTCGACTTCGTCATGGGGATGAACCGCTGGGTGTTCCGCGTCGCCGCCTACGGGACGCTGATGACCGACGCCTACCCGCCCTTCCGCCTGGACATGGGCGGCCAGGAGCCGGCGCCCGACGCCGCCGGAGCCGATGCGGTGGCCCCGACGCCGGCGGCCGGGACCTCCTGAGCCGGCCAGGCGTACCCTTCGGCCATGGGGACTGGCCGCCGTGGCCGCCGCCGCCGGCGCGCGCTGCTGTTCGTCGCGAGCGTCGTGGCGGAACCGGTCTTGATGAAGCTGCGCGGGTATCCGATCGCCGGCAACCTCGTCGTCCGCTGCCGCAGGGGTCACCTGTTCACGACGATCTGGATCCCGGGAGCGTCGCTGAAGGCGATCCGCCTGGGCTGGTGGAGGTTCCAGCGCTGCCCGGTCGGCGGCCACTGGTCGATCGTGGCGCCGGTCAGGCGGTCGGAGCTGAGCGCGGGCGAGCGGCGGGAGGCGCTGCGGCGCCGGGACGTCCGCGTCCCCTGACGGCCGGCCGGCGCGATAGATAGTACGCCTTGCGTTATAACGCGATGCGTAGTAAGTTGGACCCGCATGGCGACCAAGACGAAGGACGCGCGGGACGGCGCGCGGGCGAACGACCCGACCGTGTTGATCCTCACGAGCCTGGCCTCCGGCTCCAAGCACGGGTATGCGCTGCTGCAGGACATCGAGGCGTTCGCGGGCGTGCGCCTGGGTCCTGGGACGCTGTACGGGGCGATCGGGCGGCTGGAGGAGCGGGGGCTGATCGAGGCGGCCGGCGAGGCGGGCCGGCGGCGTCCGTACCGGTTGAGCGCCGCCGGGACGCAGGCCCTGGAGGCCGCCCTTGCCGACCTGCGCGTGATCGTGGACGAGGGATCGGCGCGGCTGGCGCGCCGCCGGCCGGCGCGCGGCGTCGTCGCGGCCGGGGGGCAGGCATGAGCGCGGCGCGGACGACCGGGCTGCTGCTGCGCCTCTATCCGCCCGGGTGGCGGGCGCGGTACGGCGAGGAGCTCGAAGCGCTGATCGTGGAGTCCAGCGGCGGCGACCGGGTGCCGTGGGCGATGCGGCTCGACGTCCTCCGGGCCGGTGCTCGCGAGCGGTTGCGTGCCGCGGGGCTGAGCGGCGGCGCCGCGCCGGGCGAGCAGGTCCGCGGCGGCGCGCTGCTGGTCCTCTGCGCGTGGGCGGTCCTCGTGGTCGGCGGGCTCGGGGTGCAGAAGGTCGCCGAGCACTGGCAGGACGTCACCCCGGCGGGCAGCCGGGGAGTCCCGTCCGGCGCGTTCGCGGCGCTCGTCGCGGCGGCGGTCTGCGGCGGCGTGCTGGTGCTCGCCGGCCTCGCGTGCGCGGGCCCGAGCCTGGCCGCGCTGCTGCGCGACGGCGGCTGGGCCGCACTGCGCCGCCGGGTCATCCCTGCCGCGCTGCTCACCGTGGCGGCGATCGCGGCGACGGTCCTGCTGGCGATCTGGGCGGGCGGCCTCACGCCGCGCGAGCGCAACGGCCACGACGTCGCGTACG
>JAICJK010000200.1 GCA_025928415.1 Solirubrobacteraceae bacterium
GATCGGGCCCGACAACACCTGCACGATCCACTTCATCCCGCTCACCCGCGAGCAGGAGGAGAACTGGTTCTTCGAGCTCAGCCGCTTCCAGGACCGCCTCGAGGCGCTCTACGCCGAGCAGGCGGAGTTCGTGCAGCCGCCAGCGCGCCGCAACGAGGCGCTGGCCTTCATCCGCTCTGGCCTGCGGGACGTCTCGCTGAGCCGCGGCAAGCTCACCTGGGGCGTGCAGGTGCCGTGGGATCCCACCCACGTCTTCTATGTCTGGTTCGACGCGCTGCTGAACTACTACACCGCGCTGGGCTACGCCGACGGCGACGAGGACCTGACCGCGCGCTTCTGGCCCGCCACCTACCACCTCATCGGCAAGGACATCCTGAAGTTCCACACGGTCTACTGGCCCGCGATGCTGATGGCCGCCGACCTGCCGCTGCCCGAGCACGTCTTCGTCCACGGCTTCCTGCTCGGCGCCGACCAGCGCAAGATGAGCAAGTCGCTCGGCAACGTCCTGGACCCGTTCGAGGTCATGGACCGCTTCGGGACCGACGCGCTGCGCTTCTACCTGCTGCGCGCCGTGGGCTTCGGCGCCGACGGCCCGGTGTCGATGGAGTCCGTCGAGCAGCGCTACGACGGCGAGCTGGCCAACGAGCTCGGCAACCTCGCCAGCCGGACGACCGCGATGGTCGCGCGCTACCGCGACGGGACCGTGCCCGCCGCGGCGCCGGAGCTCGCCGCCGAGCTCGAGGACCTGGCCGCCGACGTCGCGGCGCGCATCGACGCCGCCGACCTCACCGGCGCGCTGGACGCGATCTGGGCCCGGGTGCGGCGGCTGAACCGCTACGTGGAGGAGCAGGCGCCGTGGTCGCTGGCCAAGGACCCGGCGCAGGCCGACCGCCTCGACGTCGTGCTCGCGACCCTGGTCGAGGGGCTGCGGATCGTCGCCGTGCTGCTGCACCCGTGGATGCCCGCCAGCGCCGCCAAGCTGCTCGCCGCGCTGGGGACCGACGACGTCTCCTACGCCGCCGCGAGCCTCGGCGCGGGGCACGTCACGCGGGTCGACCGCCTGGAGCCGCTGTTCCCCAAGCACGCCGAGCCGGGCGGGGGCGCGGCGGCCTCCTCCGGCGAGGCCGCATGATCGACAGCCACACGCACCTGGACTCCTGCGAGCCGCCCAACGCCGAGCTGGTCGCCGCCGCGGCCGGCGCCGGCGTGACCCGCATCCTCACCGTGGGGATGGACGCGGCATCCAACCGCACCGCGCTGGCGGCCGCCGAGGCCTTCCCGCAGGTCCGCGCCGCGGTCGGCCGTCACCCCAACCACGCGACCGGCTTCGACGACGCCGACCTCGCCGACCTGCGGGCGCTGGCCGCCCACCCGCGCTGTGCGGCGATCGGCGAGACGGGGCTGGACTTCTACCGCGACACCGCGCCCGCCGCCGACCAGCAGCGCGCCTTCGAGGCCCAGATCGGCCTCGCCCGCGAGACCGGCAAGCCGTTGGTCATCCACACCCGCGACGCCGCCGAGCCGACGATCGCGGCGCTCCGCGAGCACGCGGCCGGCGTGACCGTCGTGCTGCACTGCTTCTCGATGCCCGAGCACCTCGGCGCCTGCCTGCAGGAGGGCTGGTGGTGCTCGTTCGCCGGCAACGTGACCTACCCCAAGGCCGCCGAGCTCGCCGAGGCCGCCGCCCGCGTGCCGGCCGACCGGCTGCTCGTGGAGACCGACGCGCCGTACCTCACGCCGCAGGCGGTCCGCGGGCAGCGCAACCAGCCCGCCTTCGTCGCCCACACCGCCCGCTTCGTGGCCGAGCGGCGGGGCATCGGGTACGCGGAGCTGGACGCCCTGGTGGAACGCAACGCCGCTTCGCTCTTCGGGTGGTGACCGATGCGCAGCCCGCGCAGCCGACGCTGCGGCGGCTGAAGGCCTTCGGCGTCCGCCCCCGGCGCGACCTCGGCCAGAACTTCCTCATCGACTCGAACATCCTCGGCGTCATCGAGCGCGCCGCCGGCCTGGCGGCCGAGGACGTGGTGCTGGAGATCGGCGGCGGCCTGGGCGTGCTCTCCGAGCACCTCGCGCCGAGGGTGGCCCACACCCACGTGGTCGAGCTCGACCGCGCGCTGGAGCCCGCGCTGCGCGACGCGCTGGACCCCTTCGGCGGGCGCACGACGCTGCATCTCGCCGACGCGATGACGCTCGACCTGCGGGCCCTGGACCCCGCCCCCACGAAGGTGGTCGCCAACCTGCCCTACGGGATCGCCGCCGGCGCCATCCTGCGGACCGTGGAGGAGCTCGACGGCGTGACGCGCTGGGTCGCGATGGTGCAGAAGGAGGTCGGCGAGCGCCTGGCCGCCGGACCGGGGACGGGCGCCTACGGCGTCCCGAGCGTACTGGCGCAGCTCGCCTGCGACGTGCGCGTGCACCGCTCCGTCGCGCGCACGGTGTTCCATCCCGTCCCGAACGTCGACAGCGTGCTCGTCGTCCTCGACCGACGCGGCCCCGCGCCCGCGCCCGGGCTGCGGCGCCTGGTCCACAGCGCCTTCGCGCACCGCCGCAAGGCGCTGGCCCGCTCGGTCGCGCTCCGCGCCGCGGACGGCGAGGACGCCAAGGCGCTGCGCGAGCGGGCCCGCGCCGCCCTGGTCGCGCTCGGGCACCCCGCCGACGAGCGCGCCGAGCGCCTGGCCCCGGAGGAGTTCCGCGCGCTGTGGGAGCGGCTGGGGTGAGCGCGGCGACGGACGTCGCTCCGGCGAAGGTCAACCTCTGCCTGTTCCTCGGTCCGGCCCGCGCGGCGGACGGGCGCCACGAGCTCGTGAGCGTGATGCAGGCGGTCACGCTCGCCGACGCGCTGACCCTCACGCCCGCCGGCGCCGGCGCGGCCGACAGCATCGCCTGCCCCGGCGTGAACGGCGACAACCTCGCGCTGGCCGCCGTGCGGGCCTTCCGGGCGCGCACCGGCTGGGCCGGGCCGCCCGTCCACCTCGAGGTCGTCAAGCGCATCCCGGTCGCGGCCGGGATGGCCGGCGGCTCGGCCGATGCCGGCGCCGCGCTGCGCCTCGTGGCGGCCCAGGCGGGCATCGCGGACGACGGGCTGCTGCGCGAGATCGCCGCGACGCTCGGCGCCGACGTCCCCGCCCAGGTGCGCCCGGGCCGTGTGCTGGCCACCGGCGCCGGGGAGCACGTGGAGATGCTCGCGCCGCCGCCGCCCTACGGGGTCCTGGTCGTCCCCAGCTCCGAGCGCCTGGCGACCCCCGACGTCTTCCGGGAGGCCGACCGCCTCGGGCTCCCGCGCGAGCCCGCGGCGCTCGCTGCGGCGCTGGCCGAGGTCCGCGCGCATGCCGCCGACCTGCCCGACGCGCTGATCGTCAACGAGCTCGAGCCCGCGGCGCGCTCGCTGTGCCCGTCGATCGACGCGACGCTGGCGCGGGTCCGCGACGCCGGCGCCGACCACGCGCTCGTCGCCGGCTCGGGGCCGACGGTGATCGGGCTTTTCGCCGAGCCGGCGCAGGCCGAGCGGGCGGCTCGCGAGCTCCCGTCAGGCGCGGTCGCCGCGCGCCCGTGGGGGACGGCGTGAAGCCGGTCTGGCTGGTCGCCGCCGTGCTGCTGGCGGCGTTCCTGGTTCTGCGGCGCCGCCGCCTGGAGGCGACGCTGCTGGTCGGCGGCGCACTCGCCGTGGTCGCGATGCTCGTCTACGGCTTCGGCCTGGTGCACCTGCCCAACGTCGACGAGGCCCTCAAGTCGGTCGGCAAGACCCTCGGCGCATGGACCTACCTGCTGGTCGGCGTGATGGCCTTCCTCGAGACCGGCGCGTTCATCGGCCTGCTCGCCCCCGGGGAGACGGTGATCCTGATCGGCGGCGTCGTGGCCGGCCAGGGCAAGATCGACATCGTCGCGCTGATCGCGATCATCTGGGCCTGCGCCGTGGGGGGCGACGTCACGAGCTTCTTCCTCGGCCGCCGCCTCGGCCGCGCGTTCCTCGTCAAGCACGGGCCCAAGGTGCAGATCACCGAGGAGCGCCTGCACACCGTGGAGGGCTTCTTCGACCGCCACGGCGGCAAGGCGATCTTCCTCGGGCGCTTCGTCGGCCTCGTGCGGGCCGTCGCGCCGTTCCTGGCCGGCTCGTCGGGGATGCCGCTGCGCCGCTTCCTGCCCTACGACGTGCTCGGCGCCGGCCTGTGGGGGACGACGTTCGCGCTGCTCGGCTTCTTCTTCTGGCGCTCGATCGACCAGGTGCTGGCGCTCGCCAAGCAGGGCGCGCTCGCGCTCGCCGCGGTCATCGTCCTCGTCGTCGCGCTGGTGTGGCTCGTGCGCTGGGTGCGCGTGCCCGAGCACCGCCGGCAGGCCCGGGACTGGCTGGTCGCGCAGGAGGGCAAGCCGGTCGTCGGCCCGGTCGTCCGGCTCGCGATGCCGGTGCTGCGCCGCACCGAGGCGCCCGCGCGCTTCGTCTGGAACCGCGTCACGCCCGGCGACCTCGGCCTCGAGCTGACCAGCGTCCTGGCGCTGGCGAGCGTCGGGAGCTTCGTGTTCTTCGGCTACATGGTCGTGCTCGCCGACCCGGCCAAGCTCACCGCCGGGGATCGCCGCGGGCTGCGCTGGTCGGACGACCTGCGCGCCCACTGGCTCGACCAGGCCGCGAAGCTCGTGACGCACCTCGGGACGCTGCCGGTGACGGGCGGCGCGGTGCTGCTGGCCGCGGTGGTGCTGCTCGCGCGGCGCGACGTGCTCGAGGGCGCGTCGCTGCTGTGCGGCATGGCGCTCACGGTCGCCGGATCGCACATCGCCAAGGCGTTCGTCGAACGCCCGCGCCCGCCGCACCCGCTGACGGACACCGCGGGCTCGGCCTATCCCTCCGGGCATGCGGCCTACGCCGCCGCGTGGATCGCGATCGCGGTGGCGCTGCGGCGCGCGGTGCCCGGGCTGGCCTCCGAGGCCGCCGTGCTCGTCGCCGGGATCGTGGTGGCCGTCGCGGTCGGCCTGACGCGCATCTACCTGCGCGTGCACTGGTTCTCCGACGTCGCGGGCGGCCTGGGCCTCGGCGTGCTGTGCTTCAGCCTGACCGGGCTCGCGGCGCTGGTCGTCGCCCACCTGCGTCAGAATCCCCGCGGTGCCTGAGCCCCGCGCGCCTCGCGGGGGCCGGCCGGAGCTCCTCGCGTGAGTCCCGAGACCATCACCTACATCGTCGTCGCCGCCACCGGCGTGCTGGGCCTGGCCGCCTACGTCGGGCTCATCCTCGTTCCCGCGTGGACGGCGTACTCGCGCGTCTGGGAGCGTCTGGCCGCCGCGTTCCTGTCGCTCTACGTGCTCGCCGCGTTCATCGGCGTGGGGGCAGCCGGCGGCGCCGCCGTCGTGTGGTTCTGGGACCGCATCCAGGGCTGACCCTGGATCCACCGATTCTCGCGGCTCGCATCCACGATCGATCGGCGGATCCAGGGCTGACCCCGGCCGCGGCCCGGCGCCACCACCACGGTCAGGGGCCCTAC
>JAICJK010000270.1 GCA_025928415.1 Solirubrobacteraceae bacterium
GCGGCTGAGCCGCCGCGCGCCCGGGGCGCGCCCGTCACCGCCCACGCCGCCCACGCGCGCTCAGCGCGCCCGCAGGGCCTGCGCCGGCGCGCGCGACAGCGGCTCGGCGAGCTGATCGATGAGGCGGCTCAGGCGCCGGACGTCCGCGCGCGTGAGCGCGTCGTAGCCGACGTAGCCGCTCGCTCCGCGGCGGAACGGGCGCAGGCCGGCGTCGACGGCGGCGAAGCGCCCGTCGATGACCTGCACCAGGCCCGCGTCGTGCTGGGCCACCGCCGCGCGGATCGCGTCGAACGCGGCGCGGGCGCCGTCGACGTTGGCGGCGAAGTCGAGCAGGTCGAGGTGCGAGTAGCGCTCCTCCTCGCCGGTGATCTTCGACTTCGAGACCTCGTTGAGCAGCGCGTTGGCGCCGTTGCCGACCTGCGCCGGCTCGAGCTTCACGGACCGCGCGAGCTTGTGCAGCCGCTCGACGTCGGCCACCAGGGCCGCGGCGACCGGCGCCGTCCCGGCGGTCGTGGCGTCGACCCAGAGCCGGCGCTCGAGGACGTGGAAGCCCGACCAGTCCTCGCGGTCGGCCACGTCGTTGACGCGCGCGTCGATCTCCGGGTCCAGGGCGCCGAAGGACTCCGCGATCGGCTCGACGCGCTCGTACGGCGGCCGCGCCGCGGCGTACGCGCGCCGCGCCGCGGCCACGTCCCCGGAGGCGAGCGCGCGCTGCAGCGCGCGGGTGCGGACGACGAGCTCGCCGGTCTGGGCCTCGACGTAGCCGCGGTAGCCCTGCAGGCCACGCCGCAGCGCGGCCGAGCGCGCGGGCGCGCCGCTCGTCCGCCCGGTCACGGTCAGGGTGCCCTGCGGCTGGGTGTGGCCGCCCGGGCAGGCCATCGTGTAGCGGCCGGGCTGCAGGGTCAGCGAGAAGCGGCCCGAGCGGCCCTCGACGAGGTTCTCGGCCTCGGCGAGCGTCCGGCCGCCGCCGATCAGCTCGAACTCGGTGACCTTGGAGCTCTCGCGCGCGGTGACGTCGAAGGTCGCCGGGCCGGCCGGGAGGCGCAGCGCGGCGGGCTCGCAGCCCGCGGCGGAGATCGCGACGTGCACGACGCGCGCGCCGCTGCGGGCGCCGCTGTCGGCCAGCGACGCGCTCGAGCCGCCGCCCAGCACGCCGACGAGCAGCGCGGCGGGGGCGACGACCGCGGCGCTGCCGGCCACGGCGGTGCGCGCGCGGGCGTAGACGTGGGCCGGCACGAGGACGAAGGCGAGCATCGGGATCGCGTAGACCAGCCAGGCGACGACCTCGAGGACCGTCGGCTCGGGCTGCAGGCCGAGGACGCCGGTCAGCAGCGAGCCCTGGACGCTGCCGGGATCGACGAGCCCGCCGACGTCGAACGCCGTGCCCTGCCCGGCCGTGACCCAGCCCGCCTCCGCGGCCGCGTGGACCGTCCCGGCGACCAGCCCGGCGGCCACGAGCACCAGCACGACGCCGGTGGCGCGGAAGAAGCGCGACAGGTCGAGCCGGACCCCGCCGCGGTAGAGGCCGTAGCCGAGCGCGAGCGCGACGGCGAGCCCGAGCACCGCGCCGGTCCCTGCGGCCGCGGTGTCGCTCGAGTCCTGGAAGACGGCGAGCAGGAAGACCGCCGTCTCGAAGCCCTCGCGGAGCACCGCGAAGAACGCCATCCCGACGAGCGCCAGCGTCGAGCCCTGCGCCAGGGCGCCTGCCGCGCCGGAGCGCAGGTCGCCCTTGAGGTCGCGGGCGTGGCGGCTCATCCAGACGACCATGTAGGTGACCATCGCCACGGCGACCATCGCGACGATCGACTCGAGGCCCTCCTGCTGGCGGTGGGGCAGCTCGCTGCCGACGATGCGCAGCGTCACGCCGACGGCCGCGCAGAGGACGACGGCCAGCCCCACGCCGGACCACATCCAGCGCAGCGCGTCGCGCCGCCCTTCCTGCATGAGGAAGGCGGCGATGATGCCGACGATGAGCGCGGCCTCGAGGCCTTCGCGAAGGGTGATGACGAACGTGGGCAGCATGCGCGTTCCGTGACTTAGGGGAGCCTAACGGAGCGAAGCCTTGCACATTCGGGTGCCCTAACGCCACCCGCTGCGGTCGGAGTTCCAGGGACGCGGGCGGTGGGGCGGGCACGGGCGCGGCGCTCAGGGCGCGAGCGCGGGGGCGCTGAGGGCGCGGCCGGGGCGCTCAGAGCGCGGGCGGCGCGCCCAGCTCGCCGGCGCGGATGCGCGCGGCCATGTCTCTCGACTCCGCCCGGTAGGCCGATCCGTCGGCGAGCTCGAGCACGGGGAGCTTGCTCTGGCCGCTGAGCGCCTCGACGTCCGGTCGCCTGCCCCTGCTGAAGCCGTGCTTGACGACGTCGTAGGGGATGCCCTGCTCGTCGAGGGCGTGCTGGACCTTCCAGCACGCGTCGAGGTCGTTGTGCACGAACGTCCACGAGCAGCGGTGCAGCTTGATGTCAGCCATGCCGGCGAGCCTCTCACGAATGCGCCACCGAGGCGACGGCCTCGGCCCCGGAACGCGGAAAGCCCCGCTCGGGCGGGGCTTCCTGCGAGAGGCGACGACCGGAATCGAACCGGTGTACACGGCTTTGCAGGCCGCTGCGTAGCCACTCCGCCACGTCGCCCTGCGCGACCCGGAAGGGTAGCGGGCGCGCCCGCCCGCACGGCAAGCCCGCCTCGCCCGCGCCGTTGCTAGGCTCCCCGCTCCCAGGGCGATTAGCTCAGCTGGGAGAGCGCCGCCTCGACAAGGCGGAGGTCACTGGTTCGAGCCCAGTATCGCCCACTGCCGCGAACGCCCGGAAGCGGCCCGTGGAGCCGAAGCTCAGAGCCCCACCGCGGTCATCGCCCGGGCCAGCACCTGGTCGGCGCGCTCGCGGGCGTGCCGCTCGCCGCGGCTGAGCCGTTCCTCGAGCGCGGCCGGGTCGGCGAGCAGCTGCTCGTGGCGACGGCGCAGCGGAGCGGCGTGCTGCTCGATGACCTCGGCGAGCAGCGCCTTGACCTCGCCGTAGCCGATGCCGCCCTCGCGGTAGCGCGTCTCGACCTCCTCGACGGTGGCGGGGTCGGCGAACGCGCGGAGGAGCGCGACGAGCGGGCAGGCGTCCGGGTCCTTGGGGCGGTCGGGCGCCGTGGAGTCCGTGACGATCCGCCGGATCCTGCCGGCCGTGACCTCGGCGTCGGCCAGCAGCCCGATCGTGTTGTCGTACGACTTGCTCATCTTGCGGCCGTCGAGGCCGGGCAGCGTGCCGACGCCGTCCGTGATGAGCGCCCGCGGCTCGCGCAGCGCGCCGGTGCGGTAGGCGCGCGCGAACTGCCGGGCGAGGTCGACGGCGATCTCCAGGTGCTGCGCCTGGTCGGCTCCGACGGGGACCTCGTCGGCTCCGAGGGCGAGGATGTCGGCGGCCATCAGGACCGGGTAGTCGTAGAGCCCGACGTTGACGCCGTGATCGCGGTCGCGGCCGGCTTCGGCGTTCGCGGCGACCGCGGCCTTGTAGGCATGCGCCCGGTTCAGCAGGCCCTTGGCCGTCACGTTGCGCAGCAGCGCCGCGAGCCGCGCGATCGCGGGCACCCGGCTCTGGCGGTAGACGTGCACGTTGGGACGCTCCAGGCCGCATGCGAGCAGCGCGGCGGCCAGCCGCCGCGTCCGCTCCGACAACGCCGCAGGCGCGGGACGGCTGTTGAGCGCGTGCAGGTCGGCGACGAACACGTACACGGCGCGGTGTTCCTCGGCGGCGAGGCGGGCCAGCGGCCGGATCGCGCCCGCGTAGTTCCCGAGGTGCAGATCGCCGGTCGGCTGGACGCCCGTCAGCGTCGCGGTGCGGCGGTCCGTCGTGGCTGATCGGCTGGTCATGGTGATCTCCTGGAGGTCGGCGCGCCCGGGACGAGAGCCGGGGCGTCGGAGGTCACCGTGGGCGCGCGGTGGCCGGCCCCGGGGAGGGGTCGGGCCGGAGCTGCGGCCGGTGTCAGAGCGAGGTCTGCAGCGGCCTGCCGGCTAGCGGCAGGCCCACCAGGACGTCGCGCGCCGCACGGCCTGCGCCGGGGCGGCGCGGGTGATGCTGTGCAGCGGCTCGGTCATGGGAATCCAACGATACGACCCCTCGCCTGAGAAGGCTCTTAGGCTTCTGACGCACGCGCGTCACCCTGGAAGGCTGGGCGTTGCCGGTCATCCAACCGGTACGACGGCGCTCCCGATGCGGGATGCGCGCCGACGACAGCCTGGAGCCGGCCATGGTCCGTATGCGCAGGTGCTCGAAGAGGTCCGCCCTGTCCGTCGCCACGCGGGCGGGCACCGTCGCCGGCGCGCTCGCGCTGTCGCTCGGGCTGACGGGGTGCGACCCGGCCAGCGTGTACGGGCCGCTGAAGGAGCAGTGGACGGCGAAGACGGGGGCGGTCATCGCCTCCAAGCCCTCCGTGGCGGACGGCGGCGTCTACATCGGCGACTGGTCGGGCTACGAGCACGCCTACGACGCC
>JAICJK010000207.1 GCA_025928415.1 Solirubrobacteraceae bacterium
GTGGTCACGTCCCCCACGGTGAAGATTCCGAATTGCATTGCCGACATCGTCCTGCCCTCTCCCGGGTCACTCACGTGTTCCCGGCTTCATTGTTTCATGCGTTTGCATGAACATGGACTATAACCGATACGCGCCGCAGGTATTCCCGCCTGCGCCGCCCGGCACGCCCGCGGCCCCGGGTGCCCCGCCCGGCGCCGTCGCGCCCCTGCGCATCGGGCCGCTCGTCCTGCCCAACGACCCGGCCCCGACCTGGGGGGCGTTCTACGCCGAGCGCCGCCTCGCGCCGCTGACCGCCCTGGCCGAGGCCCGCGGCGCGCTGCCGGCGGGCACGGCGCAGGCCCTCGAGGCGCTCTGCGCGCGCATGGAAGAGCTCGCCGGGCCGCCCGAGCCGCCCGCCCGGCTGCACGGGGACCTGTGGTCGGGCAACGTCCTGGCCTCGGCCGGCGGGGCGCCCTGGCTCGTCGACCCGGCCGCCCACGGCGGCCACCGCGAGCTCGACCTCGCGATGCTGCGGCTGTTCGGCGGGCCGTCGGAGCGCTGCTTCGCCGCCTACGCCGAGGCCCACCCCCTCGCGCCCGGGCACGAGGAGCGCGTCGCGCTGCTCCAGCTCCAGCCGCTGCTCGTCCACGCGGTCCTGTTCGGCGGGTCCTACGGCGCCGCGGTGGCCCGCGCGGCGGCGCGCTTCGCCTGATCCGGCGGCCCGCGCAGCCTCTACCCTCGAAGGCATGCCCGCCCGCACCGACGCCTTCGATCTCGGCCCGCTGAAGCTCGCCGCGGGCGAGGCGCGGCGCATCGAGCTCGAGACGCCGCTCGGGCCGTTCGCCCTCGGGGAGTCGTCCTACGCGGTCGTCCCGGATCCCGTGCCGGTGCTGCTGGACATCTCCCGCATGACCGGGCACGGCTACGCGCTGCGCCTGCGCTTCTCGGCGGCGCTCGAAGGGCCGTGCATGCGGTGCCTGGAGCCCGCGGCGCCGCGGATCGACGTCGACGCCCGCGAGGTCGAGCAGCCCGGGGGCGGGGAGGAGCTCGAGTCCCCCTACGTCGACGGCGAGGTGCTCGACGTGCGCCAGTGGGCCAACGACGCCTTCGTCCTCGCGCTGCCGGCGCTCGTGGTCTGCCGGCCCGACTGCGCGGGGCTGTGCGCCGAGTGCGGCGCGAACCTCAACGACGAGCCCGCCCACGAGCACGAGCGGCCGCCGGACCCGCGCTGGGCCAAGCTGCGCGAGCTCAAGCTCGACTGAGCCGGGCCCGTCCGGTCACAGGAACGCGCCGGAGGGCAGGTAGGGCGCCATCGGGCCGAGCGCGCCGCGGGCGAACACCGGGCCCTCCGGGGACAGCGCCAGCCGCTGGTCGAGCGCCACCTCGACCGCCCACTGGTTGGCGGCGGTGATGAAGTCCAGGTGCACGGACGTCCCGCCCGGCGCGCTGGCCAGGCAGGAGAGCGCCAGGTCGCGGGCCGCGGCCGCCGTCGACGCCGCCACCAGGCCGGGCGAGCCGTCGCGGTGCGCCGCCCAGCCCTGCCCCGGCAGGACCAGCAGCTCCCACCCGAAGGCGCCCATGGCGTCGACGTCGGCGCCGTGGGACGCGCCGCGGACGTGCCGCGAGGCGCGGTCGATCGTCGCCCGGTCGCCCTCGTCCGACAGGTCGGCGGGCCGCGAGCGCAGCCCGGCGGGCAGCAGCGCGCGGTCGAGCATGCCGGCGGCGGCGACCGCCGGGTGCAGCGTGAAGCCCGCGCGGGCGTACTGGCGCATCGCGGCCGGGTGCTCGGAGGACAGGATGATCCCGCTGCGGGCGCCGTCGCCGTAGGCCAGGGCGGGCGCGAGCAGCCGCGTGCCGATCCCGAGCGCGTGGTGGTCGGCGCGGACACCGAACAGCGACAGGCCCCACAGGCCCTCGCGCATGATGGCCAGGGCGACGCCCACGACCTCGCCGCCGGCCTCCGCCACCCAGCAGCCGCCGGGGTCGGTGGCCAGCACGTGGGCGATGCGCCCGCGCCCGCGCGGCGAGCGCACCGCCTCGTCGGGCAGCTGCTCGGGCGGGACCGCCCGCCGCAGGGCGCCCCAGGCCACCAGGTCGGCCTCGGGGACGTCCTCGGGGCGCAGCGGGCGGATCGTGACGAAGGGGGCCGCGGCCATCGGGCGTGGAAGTCAACCACGGGGACGATGCTCTACCCTCCGTCGTCCGCCATGGCCGTCCCGAAGCAGAAGCAATCGCACGCGCGCACCACCCAGCGCCGCTCCCAGCACAAGATCAGCGCGCCGGCCCACAACGCGTGCCCGCAGTGCCACAGCCCCCGCCGGCCCCATCACGTCTGCCCGACCTGCGGGTTCTACGGCGGCCGCGAGGTCGTCTCCCCGGGCGCCGGCGGCCACGGGCACGACCACGAGCACTAGGAGCCCGTCGAGGCTCTCCCGCCGCGCGGGAGCACGCGTCCGCGGCGCCGGATGACCATCGGCCGGCCCATCGAGGCCACCAGCATGGGCCGGGCCGGGCGCCCGCGCCGCGCGGCATCGATCATCTAGCCTTCGCTGATGCCCGACGTCACCATCGCGGTCGACGCCAACGGCGCCGACCTGGGTCCCGCGGAGGTCGCCGCGGGCGCGATCACGGCCGCCGCCACGGGCATCCGCGTCGTGCTGTTCGGGCCGGCGGAGGCGATGGCCGGGGCGCGGGGCGTCCCCGGGATCGAGATCGTCGACGCGCCCGTCTCGATCGCCAAGGCGCCGGATCCGGCCAGCGCCGTGCGCTCCACGCCGGAGGCCTCGATCGTCCAGGCCGCCCGCGCCGTGGGGGCGGGGGAGGCCGACGCGCTGGTCAGCGGCGGCTCCACCGGGACGGCGCTGGCCGCGGCCCTGTTCAACGTCAAGCGCGACCGCGGCATCCACCGCCCGGCGCTCGCCGTCCCGCTGCCGGTCCCCGGCCAGTCGGTCACCTTCCTGGACGTCGGCGCCAACGCGGAGGTCCGCCCCGAGCACCTGGTGCAGTTCGCCTTCATGGGCGCGGGGCTCGCGTCGGCCGTGCTCGGCGTGGCCGATCCGCGGGTCGCGCTGCTGTCCATCGGCGAGGAGGCGGTCAAGGGCAACCAGCTCGTGCGGGAGGCTCACGCGCTGCTGCTCGAGCGCGCCGCCGGCGGCGGCCTGAACTTCGTCGGCAACGTGGAGGGCAACGACCTCACCGGCGGGCCGGCCGACGTCATCGTGGCCGACGGGTTCAGCGGCAACGTGGCGCTGAAGACGATCGAGGGCACGTCCCAGGCCGTCCTGAGCGCCGTGCGCGCCGCCGCGCTCTCCTCGCCGCGGGCCAAGCTCGGCGGCCTGCTGCTGCGCGGCGCGCTGCAGGCCTTCCGCGACCAGATCGACCCCGAGGCCTCGGGCGGCGCCTACCTGCTGGGCCTGCGCCGCCTCGGGGTCGTGCCCCACGGGCGCTTCACCCGCCGGGGCTTCTCGCAGGCGATCGTGCTCGCCGCCCGCGGCGTCGACCAGGACGTCGTCGGCCGCACCCACCGGGCCCTGGAGGACGCGGGCGCCCTGCGCGGCGCACCGTCCGACGCGGCCCCTAGCGTCTCGACGCCATGACCCGCGACGAGGTCTTCAGCCTGATCCAGTCCCACCTGGCCGACGAGCTCGACCTCGATCCCGCGCGCATCGACGAGGCCACGTCGTTCAAGGAGGACCTCGAGGCCGACTCGCTCGACCTGTACACGCTCGTGCAGGAGCTCGAGGACTCCTACGGCGTCCGGATGAGCGACGAGCAGGCCGCGCGGATCCTCACGGTGGGCCAGGCGATCGACTTCGTCCTGGAGCACCAGCCCGCCGCCGATCACCCCTAGCTCGGACCCCTGGCGCCCTGCGCACGCTGACCGCACTCCTCGAGGACCTCCCGCCCGCGCTGGCGACGCAGGTGTTCACGCACGCCTCGTGGACCGAGCGCCGCTCGGACTCCTACGCGCGCCTGGCCTTCCTGGGCGACAGCGTCCTCGGCCTGGCCGTGACCTCGCACCTGTACCCGCGCCTGGAGGCCGAGCGCTACGGCGCCGGGCGCCTGACGAAGATCCGCGCCCAGACCGTCTCCGGCGCGGCCTGCCGCGGCGTCGCCGAGCGCCTCGACGTCCCCTCGCGCCTGGCCGCCGCCGCCCCGGAGGGCGTCAACGCCGACGCGCTGGTGGACACCGAGCGCGTGCTGGCCTCGATCGTCGAGGCGGTCATCGGCGCGGTCTACCTCCACGTGGGCTACGACCGGACGGCGGCGGCGGTCGTGGAGGCCTTCGCGCCGGAGATCCAGCAGGCGCTCGACCACCCGATCGACTTCAAGTCCGCGCTCCAGGAGCGCCTGGCCCAGCGCGGCGAGACCGTGACCTACACGGTCACCGCCGAGGAGGGCCCGCCGCACGAGCGCACCTTCGAGGTGTCCGCCGCGATCGGCGAGCGGCCCGTGGGCGCCGGGCGCGGGCGGTCGAAGAAGGCCGCCGAGCAGGAGGCCGCGCGGGTGGCCCTCGAGCTGCTGGACACCGACGCCGACGCGGCGGAGGAGCTCGCCGAGGGCGAGGGGGTCGGCTCGTGCACCTGAAGTCGATCTCGCTGAAGGGCTTCAAGTCGTTCCCCGACCGCACGCGGCTGGACTTCGGCCCCGGGGTCTCCGTGATCGTCGGCCCGAACGGCTCGGGCAAGTCCAACGTGACCGACGCGGTCCTGTGGGCGATGGGCGAGCAGTCGCCGCTGGCCGTCCGCGGGCAGTCGATGCAGGACGTCATCTTCGGCGGCGGCCGCGGCGTGCAGGCCCGCAGCGCCGCGGAGGTGGAGATCGTCATCGACAACGGCGACGGCGCGATCGACCTGCCGCTCGGCGAGATCTCGATCCTGCGCCGCCTGGATCGGGCCGGCGAGGGCGAGTACCGCCTCAACGGCGCCCGCTGCCGGCTGGTCGACGTCCTCGAGGTCCTGTCGGACACCGGCCTGGGCAAGGAGATGCACTCGGTGGTCTCCCAGGGCCGCGTGGAGTCGATCGTCACCTCCAAGCCCCGCGACCGGCGGCTGCTGATCGAGGAGGCCGCCGGGCTGGGCAAGCACCGCAAGCGCCGCCGCCGCGCCCAGCTCAAGCTCGAGCGCACGCAGGACAACCTGGACCGCTCGCTGGACGTCGAGCGCGAGGCGCGCTCGCGGCTGCGCCCGCTCACGCGCCAGGCCGAGGCCGCCGAGCTGCACGAGCGCCTCGAGCGCCAGACCAACGAGGCGCGTTGGGAGCTCGCGCGTGACGCCGTGCGCGCCGCCCGCGAGGAGCTCGCCGCCGCCGA
>JAICJK010000055.1 GCA_025928415.1 Solirubrobacteraceae bacterium
CCCGGGATGTTGCGAAGCAACTCCCAAGCCCCGCGGAGCGGGGCCTTCGTGCTGCTCGAGGACGGCGCCCGCTTCGACGGCGAGGCGTGCGGCGCCGACGCCGCGGCGGTCGGGGAGGTCGTCTTCACGACCGGCATGAGCGGCTACCAGGAGTCGATGACCGACGCCTCGTTCGCGGGGCAGCTCATCACCTTCACCTACCCGCACATCGGCAACTACGGCGTGTCGGACGCCGCGATGGAGTCCGGCGCGATCTGGGCCCGCGCGGCGATCATGCGCTCGGCGACCAACCGGACCGAGGCGCCGGGCGCGCGCGAGGGCTGGCTGGACTGGCTGACGCGCAGCGGCATCCCGGCGATCACCGGCGTGGACACGCGCGCGCTGGTGCGCCACATCCGCGACGCCGGCGCGATGCGCGGCGGCGTCTTCCCGGCGACGGTCGGCGAGGCGCGGGCCCGCGAGCTGATCGCCGCCGAGCCGTCGATGGTCGGCCGCGACCTGGCCCGCGAGGTGACCACCTCGGAGATGGTCGTCCACGCCGCCGAGCACCCGGACCCCGTGCGGATCGCCGCGATCGACACCGGCATCAAGTCGTCGATCGTCCGCCGCCTGGTCGCCCGCGGCGCGACCGTGGAGCTGCACCCGTGCACGACGACCGCGGCGCAGCTGCGGGCGCGCGACGCCGACGCCTACTTCCTGGCCAACGGGCCGGGCGATCCCGCGGCGCTCGGCTACGTCGTGGACACGCTGCGCGAGCTCGTCGGCGTCAAGCCCGTCTTCGGCATCTGCATGGGCCACCAGCTCCTGTCGCGCGCCGTCGGGCTGGACACCTTCAAGCTGCGCTTCGGCCACCGCGGCGCGAATCACCCCGTCAAGGACCTGCAGACCGGGCGCATCGAGATCACCGCGCAGAACCACGGCTTCGCGGTCCTCGCGCCCGACGGCGGGCAGACGATCGCCGCCGACGAGCCGGTGCGCTGGGAGACCGACTTCGGCGCCGCCGTGCTGTCCCACATCAACCTCTACGACCGCACCGTCGAAGGGCTCACCCTCCTCGACGTCCCGGGAGGCACCGTGCAGTACCACCCCGAGGCCGGGCCCGGCCCGCACGACTCGCTGTACCTCTTCGACCGCTTCCTCGACCAGATCCGGGCCGCCTGATGCCGCGCCGCGACGACCTGCGCCGGATCCTGATCCTCGGCTCCGGCCCGATCGTCATCGGGCAGGCCGCCGAGTTCGACTACTCCGGCGTGCAGGCCTGCAAGGTGCTGCGCGAGGAGGGCTACGAGGTCGTCCTCGTCAACTCCAACCCGGCGACGATCATGACCGACCCGGAGTTCGCCGACGCGACCTACGTCGAGCCGCTGCTGCCCGGGCCGGTCACGCAGGTCATCGCCCGCGAGCGCCCCGACGCGCTGCTGCCGACGCTCGGCGGCCAGACCGCGCTGAACCTCGCCAAGGCGCTGCACGAGGACGGCACGCTGGCGCGCCACGGCGTCGAGCTGATCGGCGCGAACTACGAGGCGATCTGCTGCGCCGAGGACCGCGAGCTGTTCCGCGCGGCCATGCAGGACGCCGGGCTGAAGATGCCGGCGAGCGCGATCGCGACGACGCTCGCCGAGGCCGAGGCGGCGGTCGGCGAGCTCGGGCTGCCCTGCATCGTGCGGCCCGCGTACACGCTCGGGGGACGCGGCGGCGGCATCGCGCGCACGCCCGAGCAGTTCCGCGCGATCGTCGCCGGCGGCCTGGCGGCGTCGCCGATCTCCCAGGTCCTGCTCGACCAGTCGGTGCTCGGCTGGGGCGAGTTCGAGCTCGAGGTCATGCGCGACCACAACGACAACGTGGTCATCGTCTGCTCGATCGAGAACGTCGACCCGATGGGCGTGCACACGGGCGACTCGGTCACCGTCGCGCCGCAGCAGACGCTCACCGACAGCCTCTACCAGGAGCTCCGCGACCAGGCGATCACGGTCATCCGCGCGGTCGGCGTCGAGACGGGCGGCTCCAACGTCCAGTTCGCGGTGAACCCGGCGACCGAGGAGGTCCTCGTCATCGAGATGAACCCGCGGGTGTCGCGCTCCAGCGCGCTGGCCTCCAAGGCCACCGGGTTCCCGATCGCGAAGATCGCCGCGCGCCTGGCCGTCGGCTACGCGCTGGAGGAGATCCCGAACGACATCACGCGGCTGACGCCGGCGAGCTTCGAGCCCGCGATCGACTACGTCGTCGTCAAGTGGCCGCGCTTCGCCTTCGAGAAGTTCTCGGGAGCGGACCAGGAGCTGTCGACCCACATGAAGAGCGTGGGGGAGGCGATGGCGATCGGGCGCACGTTCGGCCAGGCCTTCGAGAAGGCGCGCCGCTCGCGCGAGCTCGACGCTCCCGCGCGGCTGGACGGCGCGGGCACCGAGGAGCTGCTGGCCTCGCTGGAGCGCCCGAGCTCCGACCGCTTCGACGTGGTGCTCGAGGTCCTGCGCCGCGGCGCCACGCTGGACGACGTGCATGCGCGCACGCAGATCGACCCGTGGTTCCTGCACGAGCTGCAGGCCATCGCGACCGACCCGGACGCCGTCTTCGCGGGCGAGCGCTCGTTCAAGGCGGTCGACACCTGCGCTGCGGAGTTCGCCGCGTCGACGCCGTACTTCTACTCGGGCTGGGAGCGCCGCGCCGACCACGAGGTCCAGCGCGGCGACCGCGCGTCGGTGGTCATCCTCGGCGCCGGGCCGAACCGGATCGGGCAGGGGATCGAGTTCGACTACTGCTGCGTCCACGCGGCGATGACCGTGCGCGCGTCGGGCCGCGACGCGGTGATGATCAACTGCAACCCGGAGACCGTCTCGACGGACTACGACACCTCCGACCGCCTGTACTTCGAGCCGCTGACGCTCGAGGACGTCCTCGGCGTGCTCGAGGTCGAGCGGCCGGAGGGCGTCATCGTCCAGTTCGGCGGCCAGACGCCGCTGAAGCTCGCGGCCGGCCTCGTGGACGCAGGCGTCCCGCTGCTCGGCACCAGCGTCGACGCGATCGACCTCGCGGAGGACCGCGGCCGCTTCGGCGACCTGCTCGACCGGCTCGGCTACCAGGCGCCGCCCTACGCCACGGCGCACTCGGTCGACGAGGCGCTGCGGCGCGCCGAGGACGTCGGCTACCCGCTCCTGGTCCGGCCGAGCTACGTCCTGGGCGGTCGCGCGATGGAGATCGTCTACTCGGGCGACGGCCTGGCCGACTACCTCGTGCGCCACGCCGCCCGGCGCGACGGCCCCGACCCGCCCGCGATCTTCCTCGACCGCTTCCTGGAGAACGCGATCGAGGTCGACGTCGACGCGCTGTGCGACGGCGAGGACGTCTGGGTCGGCGGGATCATGCAGCACGTCGAGGAGGCCGGGATCCACTCGGGCGACTCGGCCTGCGTGCTGCCGCCGCACTCCCTCGGCGAGGAGATGCTGGAGCTCATCGCCGAGCAGACGCGCGGCATCGCGCTCGGCCTCGGCGTCGTCGGCCTGCTCAACGTGCAGTACGCCGTGCACGACGGCCGCCTGTTCGTCATCGAGGCCAACCCGCGCGCCTCGCGGACCGTGCCCTTCGTCTCCAAGGCGATCGGCGTGCCGCTGGCCAAGATGGCCTGCCGGCTGATGCTCGGCGAGCGGCTGGGGGACCTCGATCTCCCGGAGGAGCCGATGGACGGCGCGCACGTCGCGGTCAAGGAGGCGGTGATGCCCTTCGACCGCTTCGAGGGCTCCGACGCGCTGCTGGGGCCCGAGATGCGCTCCACGGGCGAGGTGATGGGGATCGCCGCGGACTTCCCGGCGGCGTTCGCGAAGGCCCAGGCCGCGGCGGGGTCGCCGCTGCCCGAGAGCGGCACGGCGTTCATCACCGTCACCGACTCCGACAAGCCCGGGGCGGGCGCGATCGCCCAGACGCTGCACGACCAGGGCTTCCGGATCCTGGCCACCGGCGGCACGTCGCAGGCCATCCGGCGGATGGGCATCCCGTGCGAGCGCCTGAACAAGATCACCGAGGGCTCGCCGCATGTCGTGGACTGGATCGAGCGCGGGGACGTCGACCTCGTCGTCAACACGCCCACGGGCTCGGGCGCGCGCACCGACGGGTGGGAGATCCGCCGCGCGGCGATCGCGCGCGGCATCCCCTGCCTGACGACGCTGTCCGGCGGCTTGGCGGCGGCGCGCGCGATCGCCGCGCTGCGCGGCCGCGAGCCCGACGTCGTGGCGCTGCAGGACCTCGCGCGCTCAGCGGTGCCGGGCCGCGAGGGCGCGCCCACGTGAGCGCCGACCGGACGCTCGCGCCGTTCGGGCGCCGCCGTGCGGTCGTGGTCTCCGAGCGCCGCGTCGGCGCCTACTCGATCCTCGAGCTGGCCGATCGCGACGGGCCCGCCCCGCAGCCGGGGCAGTTCTACATGCTCGCCGCGGGGGCGGGATGGGGCGCCGGCGAGGACGAGCGCCCGTTCCTGCCGCGCGCCTTCTCGGCGATGGGCGGCGCGGGCGGGACGCTGTGGTTCATGCTCGAGACCGTGGGGCCGGGCACGCGCCGCCTGGCGACGCTGCGCAAGGGCGAGGCCGTCTGGGCCCTCGGCCCGCTCGGCCGGCCGTTCGCCCGTCCGGAGGACGGGCGCCGGGCGCTGCTGTGCGGCGGCGGCATCGGCCTGCCGCCGCTGGTCTTCCTGTCCGGCGCGCTGCGCGACGCCGGGCTCGACGCGGTGCTGCAGCTCGGCTTCCGCGACGCCGCGCACGCGCAGGTCGCCGCGGGCTTCGCGGGCGCCCAGCTCGCCACCGACGACGGCTCCGTGGGCCACCACGGGCTGGTCACCGACCTGCTCGCCGCCGAGCTCGACGCCGACCCGCACGCGGTGGTCTACGCGTGCGGGCCGCCCGGCATGCTCGAGGCCGTGCGGCGGCTGTGCGTGGCCCGCGACGTCCCCGGCCGCCTCGCGCTGGAGGCGGGCATGGCCTGCGGCTACGGCGCCTGCTTCGGCTGCGTCGTCCCGCTGGCGGGCGGCGGCTACGCCCGCGTCTGCGTCGACGGGCCGGTCATGGAGGCGGCGGCGCTCGCCGAGATACCAGCCGCATGAGCCCGGTCGCCTTCTGCGGCCTGGAGCTCGCCCACCCGGTGCTCAACGGGTCGGGCACCTTCGACGCGATCGCGGCGCGCCGCGTGTTCGGGGACGCGCTCTTGGCGGCCTTCCCGTTCAGCGCGTTCGTGTCCAAGACGATCACGCTGGCGCCGCGCGACGGCAACCCGCCGCCGCGCCTGTGGGAGGCGGCCGCCGGCATGCTCAACTCGATCGGCCTGCCCAACAAGGGCCTGCAGCGCTACCTGGCCGAGGACCTTCCGCAGCTCGCGCAGCTGCCCGTCCCGCTGGTGACCAACGTCATGGGCGCCAATGCCGCGGAGCTCTGCGCGCTCGTGGAGGCCTGCGACGCCCGCGGTGAGATCGCCGCGCTCGAGCTCAACGTGTCCTGCCCGAACGTCGCGACGGGGCTCGACCTGGGGGCGGACCCGGCGTCGCTGGCGCCCGTCCTGCGCGAGGTGCGCCCGCTGACGCGCAAGCCGCTGATCGTCAAGCTCACGCCGAACACCGCGGACGTCGCGCGCGTCGCGCAGGCCGCCGAGGCCGAGGGCGCCGACGCCGTCTCGCTCATCAACACCCTGCGGGGGATGGCCGCGCACCCCGACGGCTCTGGGCGCCCGTGGCTCGGCGGCGGCCGCGGCGGCCTCTCCGGGCCGGCGCTGCGCCCCGTCGCGCTGGCGCAGGTCGCGGCGGTCGCCGAGCGCGTCGCGATCCCCATCGTGGGCATGGGCGGCATCCAGACCGCCGCGCACGCCCGGCAGTTCCTGGCGGCGGGCGCGACGCTGGTGGCGGTCGGCACCGAGTCCTTCCGCGATCCGACGGTCGCGGGACGCCTGGGGTTGGCGCTGGCGGATTTGGCTGCACAGAGCGGAACGGCGGCGCCCTGACCTGCCCGCCGGGCGCGGTTTGGACCCTGAAACCGCTGCAAAACCAGGGATCGACGCTCAACCGGCGTCAAGAAGCGTGGACCTCGACTGGAGGTCGAGGTGAATTGGGCTCCGCGGGCGACATCGCCCGCGGAGACGGGGTATATTCGCCCGCCGATGCCGCCGGCCCAGCACATGCCCCCAAAGCACGCCTCAGCCCCTGAGCGCAGCTTGAACCAGCGCATGGATGCACTCCAGCGCGCGAACCAGATCCGCACCCGACGGGCGCAGCTCAAGCGGGACCTGAAGGGGGGCAGGGTGTCGATCCACACGCTGCTGCTCGACCCCCCGGAGTTCCTGGAGACCGCCAAGGTCTTCGACATGCTCCTGGCGGTCCCGAAGTACGGGCGCGTGAAGGCCAACAAGGTGCTCGGGACGTGCCGCATCTCGCCGTCGAAGACGATCGGCGGGCTGAGCGAGCGCCAGCGCAACGAGCTCGTCTCGCTGCTGCGCCGCTAGCCGCGCGCACCGGACGGGCCGCCGCGGGATGCCCCGGGTCTTCGTCATCACCGGGCCGTCGGGGGTCGGCAAGGGCACGCTGATCAAGCTGCTGCGCGAGCGCGTGCCCGAGCTCGAGCTCAGCGTGTCCGCCACCACGCGCGACCCGCGGCCTGGGGAGCACGACGGCGTCGACTACCACTTCCTCAGCGACGAGGAGTTCGAGCGGCGCGTCGCCGCCGGCGAGTTCGTCGAGCACGCGGCCTACTCCGGCCGGCGCTACGGCACGCTGCGCTCCGATCTCGAGCGCCGCACCTCCGCCGGCCACCCGGTGGTCCTCGAGATCGAGCTCCAGGGTGCCCGCCAGGTGCGCCGGACCCTGCCCGAGGCGGTGCAGATCTTCATCGCCCCGCCGTCGGGCGACGCGCTGCGCACGCGCCTGATCGGTCGCGGCACCGAGCCGCCCGAGCAGGTCGAGTCGCGGCTGCACGTCGCCGAGGACGAGCTGAAGGCCGAGCACGAGTTCGCGCATCGCGTCGTCAACGACCGTCTCGAGGACGCCGTGGAGCGCCTCGTGGCGCTCGTCCGGGCCGAGCTGAGCTGACGGTCGGCTGACGCGCTGCCGCTACACTGCGAGCGTGATCCAGCCCCGCATCGACACCCTCCTCGAGCACGTCGACTCCAACTACGCGTCCGTGCTCGTGGCCGCCAAGCGCGCCCGTCAGATCAACTCCTACTACCACAACCTCGGTGAGGGGACGTTCGACGAGTTCCCGCCGCCGATGGTGGAGTCCGGGTCGAAGAACTACCTGACGATCGCCCTCGAGGAGGTCGCGCAGGGCAAGATCAAGTACCAGTACCGCTAGGCGGCCGGCGTGGCGCGCATCCTCGTCGGGGTCAGCGGCGGGATCGCGGCCTACAAGGCGCTGGAGCTCGTCCGCCTCGCGACGAAGGCCGGGCACGCCGTCCGCGTCGTGCAGACGCCGACGGCCCAGCGGTTCGTCGGCGCCGCCTCGTTCGCCGCACTCACCGGCGCGCCGGTGCTGACCTCGGAGTTCGAGCGCGACCCCAGCCGCGGCGCCTTCCCCGACCAGGCGCCGCCGGACCACGAGCCGGCCAGCCATCTCGAGCTCGTCCGCAACGCCGACGCCTACCTCGTGGCGCCGGCCGGCGCGAACACGCTGGCCAAGCTGGCCCACGGCCTGGCCGACAACCTGCTGACCAGCGCCGCGCTCGCGGCGCGCTGCCCGCTGCTCGTCGCCCCCGCCATGAACGACGCGATGTGGGAGCACCCGGCGACGCAGGCCAACCTCGCGCTGTTGCGGGAGCGCGGGGTGAGCGTCGTGGAGCCGGGGACCGGCGCGCTGGCCACCAAGGGCGAGTGGGGGCCGGGGCGCCTGGCCGAGCCGCCCGAGCTGCTGGCGGCCGTGGAGGCCGCGCTCGCGCCGGAGGCCGCCGCGGGCGGGCCGTGGGACGGGCTGTCGGTGCTGGTGACCGCGGGCGGGACCCGCGAGCCGATCGACGCGGTGCGCTACGTGGGCAACCGCTCCAGCGGGCGCATGGGCTTCGCGCTCGCGGCGGAGGCCGCGGCGCTCGGCGCCGGCGTGACCGTGGTCGCCGCGAACGTCGCCCTCGACCGCCACCCGGGCGTACGGTACGTCGAGGTGCAGACCGCTGCCGAGCTCCAGGCCGCGTGCGCGGCGTCCTTCGGGGACTGCGACGTCCTGCTGATGGCGGCGGCCGTCGCCGACTTCCGGCCCGAGCAGGCCGCCGCGGAGAAGCTCAAGAAGGCCGGGCGCGAGGTGCTCGAGCTGCGCCTGGAGGCCACGCCGGACGTGCTGGCCGGGCTGGCCGCGGCGCGCCGCCCCGGCCAGGTCCTGATCGGCTTCGCCGCCGAGACGGGCGCCGCCACCGCCGTGGCCTACGGGCGCGACAAGCTCGAGCGCAAGGGCCTGGACGCCGTCGTGGTCAACGACGTCGGGCAGCCGGGCATCGGGTTCGACGCCGCCGACAACCAGGTCACGATCGTGACCGCCGGCGGCGAGCAGGCCGTCCCGCGCGCGGACAAGGCGGCGATCGCCCGGGCCGTGCTGCGGGTGGCCGACGACCTGCTCGGCGCGACCGCGGCCCCCGCGCGGCGGCTGGGGGGCTGATGGCCAGCGTCGACGAGGGCTCGCGGCGGGCCGGCGAGGACGAGATCGGCGCGGCGGTCACCCTCGCCCGCGGGCTCAAGGCCGCGGTCCGGCGGGTCGCCGAGGTGCGCGAGGAGCTGCTCGACGACCTGCTGGTGTGCATCGTCGCCGAGGGCCACGTCCTGCTGGAGGACCTGCCCGGCGTCGGCAAGACGACGCTGGCCCGCGCGCTGGCCGGCGCGATCGGGCTGCAGTTCGCGCGCGTGCAGTGCACGGCCGACCTGCTGCCCGCGGACGTCGTGGGGACCAACGTCTTCAACCGCCGCGAGGAGCGCTTCGAGTTCCGTCCCGGCCCGATCTTCGCCAACGTCGTGCTCGTCGACGAGATCAACCGCGCGTCGCCCAAGACGCAGTCCGGCCTGCTGGAGTGCATGCAGGAGCGGCGGGTGACCGTCGACGTCTCCACCCACGAGCTCGCCCGCCCGTTCCTCGTGCTCGCCACCCAGAACCCGATCGAGTTCGAGGGCACCTACCCGCTGCCCGAGGCCCAGGTCGACCGCTTCATGGCGCGCCTGTCGCTCGGCTACCCATCCGCGGCCGGCGAGGCGGACATGCTGCGCTCGCACGAGGGCGGGGACCGTCTGGTCGACGAGCTCGAGCCCGTGGCCGACGCCGGCGAGCTGCTGGCCGCGCAGGACGCCGCCCGGCGCGTCCACGCCTCCGACGCGCTGCGCGGCTACGTCGTCGCCCTGCTCAGCCGCACGCGCGAGGACCCACGCCTGGACCTCGGCGCGAGCCCGCGCGCCGGGCTGATGCTGCTGCGCGCGGCGAAGGCCCGGGCGCTGCTGCTCGGGCGCGATCACGCGCTCCCCGACGACGTGCAGGCCCTGGCCGGCACCGTCCTCGGCCATCGCCTCGTCCTCGCGCCCGACGCCCTCGACGTCACGGGCGAGCAGGTCGTGGCCGAAGCGCTGGCGGCGACCCGGGCGTTCTGATGGGGAGCCGGGCGTGAGCCCCGCGCTGGCCACCGCCGTCCTCGGCCTGGTCCTCGTGCTCACGGCCGCCACCTTCGACGCCGAGCCGCTCTACGTCCCCGGGATCGCCTTCGCCGGCCTTGCTTTCGGCGCGATCGCCTGGGTCGCGCTCGGCTCGCGCGGGCTGAAGGTCGCGCGAACCGTCGGGGCGCGCACCGTCGAGGAGGAGCAGGTCGTGGCCATCCAGGTCGAGATCCGGGCGGGGACGGCCGTGCTGCCGACGGGCGTCGTGGACGATCCCCTGCTGCCCACCCCGGCGCC